>DATFWM010000122.1:0-3234 GCA_035259295.1 Blastocatellia bacterium
CGTCGGGAGGCAGCTTCTAGGTCTTTACACTCGGCAGCCATAGCTCAGATAATTGATGCGTGACCCGTGATGCGTGATTGTTTTGGTCACGCATCACGAATCACGCATCACGGATCACTATTCAATCTCCGGGAACAGACCGGTATTCCGGATCACCGTTCTGATTCGTTCCCGGTCGGATTCGCTGACCGGGGTTAGTGGGGCGCGCGGAAAGCCGCCGGCGAATCCCAGTATGTCCATCGCGGCTTTCAAGCCGGGCACGCTCAAGAGTGCAGTCACTGTTTGCGAAAGCGGGGCGAGCCGACTCTGAAGCTCGCGCGCTCGCCCGTGATCACCTGCTCTGGCGGCGTCGTAGATCTCGACACAGACTCGCGGCGCGGCGCAGGCTACGCCGAGTATCGCGCCGGTTGCGCCCATCATAAGCGACGGGTAGAGAATGCCACCGTTCCCGGTCATCACCGCGAAGCCTGTCGGCGCAAGGTTAGCAGTTTCGGAGATCGCGCCCATATTTCCCGCGCTGTCTTTGACTCCGATTATGTTCCGATGAGCGGCAAGCGCGGCGATCGTCGCGGACTCGATGACAACCCCGGTGCTCTGTGGAAAGTTGTAGATCAAGACGGGAACCGGCGAAAGCTCGGCCACCTCGGTGAAGTGTGCCGCAAGGGCGTCTTGAGTCATTCTCGACTTGTAATAGTAAGGCGTGACAACCAGAACGGCGTCTGCCCCGCAATCAGCCGCGGCTCGCGAGGATTCGATGGCCGCTCGAGTTGAAAGCTCATTCACCCCGCCGATGATTGTTTGCTCGCTCCCGGCCGCGCGCTTGACTGTTTCGAGCACCCGACGGCGCTCGTCCGCAGTGAGATGCACCGCTTCGCCGTTCGAGCCTAGCGCAACGTAACCCGCGAGACCCGTCTCGTTGTATCGTTCGATGTTCGAGGCGAGCGCCTGATAATCGACCTCCCCCCGCGCGTTGAATGGCGTTGTTATCGGTGGAAGTATTCCGCTGAGTTTTATGTTGTTCATTGGATTGTTGATGTTACTACGTTCGGCGCTCTAAGCCGGTTCCGCAGTAAACTCGCATTATAGTTGGCGTACCGAAGTGCCGCAACGCGTGAGCATCATTCTAATCGAAGGCGGGTGATGATGTCCGAGAATTCGTAGCGATGGAAGGAAGTTAGTTTTAGAGACTTGAGCAAAGCATTGAGCGCTCCACAGCAGGATAAGAGCGCCAGCGAGGGCGAGCTTGAACGCAGCGGTCCTAAGCGAATTTAAGCGGGTCCTTCGCATCTTCAGACGATCGAGAAGTCAATCAAGTGTCGAACCCGGTCTACGCGGTTGACCACGACTCGCATCTCATCCCCCAAACGATAAATGCGTTTGGTTCGCTCGCCGACGAGTCTGTGCTTGCGTTCCTGATACCCGTAAGTATCGTCGGTGAGAGTCGAGATGTGAACAAGGCCCTCGACGAAAACCTCTTTCAGCTCGACGTAGAATCCATACTCCTTGACGGAGGTGATGATACCCTCGAACTCGTCACCGACGCGACCAGCCATGAATTCCGCTTTGCGCCAGTCCATCAGCTCGCGCTCTGCGTCGTCGGCTGCGCGCTCGCGTTCGCTGGACTGATCACCAATAATTTCAAGCGCAGCGCGCAGCTCGATCTCCCGGTCCTCGTCCAGTAACGGCGACTCCACGCGCTTGAGCGCGTGCTTCGCTCCCAGATCAAGCCCGCCAGCTTCATTGGGGCTGCCGCCCCGCGCGATGACTTCGCGCACAATTCGATGCACGACCAGATCGGGATAGCGGCGGATCGGCGATGTGAAATGAGTGTAAGACTTCATCGCCAATCCGAAGTGACCAGCGTTGTGTGGCGAGTAACGAGCGCGCTGCATCGAGCGAAGCATCAAGTAGGAAAGCATACGCTCCTCTGGCAGCCCGCGAATCTCACGAGCCAGTCGCTGAAACCCACGCTGCGGAACCGGGCCGTGCATCGAAAACTTGTGCCCAAACGACGCCGCGATCTCGGCGAACTCTTTGACCTTTTCGGGACTCGGCTCTTCGTGGATGCGGTAGAGCAGCGGCAAATTCAAAGCTTCGAGATGTCTTGCTACGGTTTCATTTGCCAGCAGCATGAACTCCTCGATCAGCCGGTGCGCGATGTTGCGCTCCGAGCGCGCGATGCCGCCGATTTGGCCTTCGTCATTAAACAACAGTTCGGCTTCGGGCAGATCAAAATCAATCGCGCCTCGCTCTTCTCGCCGCTTGATTAACGTGGTCGTCAGATCGTGCATCTTGAGAATCATGTCTCTGGCGTGAGCGTAACTCTTTGCGGCCTTGCCTTCCGGGTTGGTGATCATCTCGTTCACCGACGTGTAGGTCATTCGCTCGCGGCTGTGGATGATCGAAGGCGTCAGCCGGTAATCGACTACGCGACCGTTTGGGCTAAGCTCAATCAGCGCTGACATCGTAAGCCGGTCAACTCGCGGCTTGAGCGAACAAAGGTCGGTCGAGAGCCGCTCGGGCAGCATCGGAATCGCGCGCTCAGGAAAATAGACCGAAGTCCCGCGGCGGAACGCTTCTTCATCGAGCGCGCTACCTTCGCGGACGTAATAACCGACATCCGCGATGTGAACGCCCAGCAGCAGCCGCCCGTTTGGCAATTCGTCCAGCGAAACTGCGTCATCGAAATCGCGCGCCGTCTCGCCGTCAATCGTGATCGTCAGCCAGCGTCGCAAGTCAACTCGCCGTGCGCGCTGCTCTTCGCTTATGGTATCGCTGATCGCTTCCGCTTCGGCGAGCGCGGCGCTCGAAAACACGTGTGGAAGCCGATGCTTCCTGATGATTATTTCGATATCAAGGCCCGGCTGTTCGGCACGACCGAGAACTTCAATCACGCGTCCCCACGGAGGTCGGCCGGCAATCGGAGGTCTGGTGATTTCGACACTGACGACATCGTCGTCAGCCGCGCCGAGTGTGTCCGCGCGCGCGATGCTGATCGAATGGATGAACCGTTCATCAATCGGGAAAACGAAGGTTTCCCTCTTGAGCCTGGTGAAAGTACCGACGACGGTTTTGTAGGCGTGGTCGAGCACCGCTTCGACTCGCCCCTCGCGTCCGCGCTCGCTTACGCGGGTAAGGCGAGCGATCACCTTGTCTCCGTGCAGAGCGGATCCAATCGCACGAGCGTTAACGAAAAGATCTCCCTTATCGCGTTCTTTCGGGTCGTCTGGGACG
>DATFWM010000123.1:0-3798 GCA_035259295.1 Blastocatellia bacterium
GTTTCAATTCGACGCGAACGTTCCCATCGACGCCGAGATTCCCGGCGTGAAGAAGTACGAGCCGCCGACTCGTGGTCAGCAAACCCGCGGCGAGCAAGATCAAACACAGATTCAACAGCAGCAAGGCGCGCCAGGCGCGCAGCCACAGCAGACGCGCACGCGACCGATCTACTTCGAGTATGAACTTGCGAGCGGGAAGCTAACGCTACTTCCTGATTTCAAACCGCCTCAGAAGCCGCGTTGGGCTTCGGTCTCGCCTGATGAAAAAACCGTCATCTTCGCTCGCGGCCATAACCTGTTCATGATGGATGCCGAAAACTACGCGAAGGCTCAAGCAAAAGAAGACGACGCGACGATTGTCGAAACGCAGCTCACCACGGATGGTGAAGAGGATTATAACTTTGATCGGCGATTGGCCGAGGAAGAAAAGCGCTTCTACCGATTCAGTGACAAGAACAAAACGCCGCGCGTACCGGCAATCACCGTGCACTGGTCGAAAGATTCGAAGAAGTTCGCGGTCGGGCGCAGCGATCAACGCAAGGTAGGCAAGCTGTGGGTGATCAACTCGCTCGCCAGCCCGCGACCCACGCTCGAGGCTTATCCATACGGCATGCCCGGCGAAGCCAATCAGCCGCAAGCCGAGATCGAGATGTTTGAACTCGCGACAAAAGGGCGAGTTAAGGTAAAGACCGATCGCTTCAAAGATCAGCAGTTGGCCGTCTATAACGCGCCGATCACCAACCTCGAGCGCGAACGAGCGCGGCTGTTCGTCGTCGATCGCGGCGAGCAGGACCAGCAGCAACAGCTGCAACAGGGAGGCCCGCCACCCAACCAGGTCGAACCGAAGTGGCTCAGTGACACGTCAGACAAGCTCTACTTCAATCGCACGAGCCGCGACTTGAAACGCATCGACGTGTGTGTTGCAGACACGACAACCGGCGAGGTTAAGACGCTAATCGAAGAGCGCTCGAATACCTACGTCGAGATCAAACCGCTGAGGCTACTCGGCAATGGCGACATGATCCAGTGGTCGGAGCGCGACGGTTGGGGACATTACTATCTGTTCGATGGGAACGGCTCGTTGAAGACGCAGCTCACGTCCGGTGAGTTTGTGTGCGACGCAGTTGAAGGGGTCGATGAGAAGACACGCACGCTTTACTTTTCAGCCTACGGACGCGAGACGGGAGAAGACCCGTATTACGCTCATCTGTACAGCGTCAGCTTGAACGGTGGACCGATAAAGTTGCTCAACGTTGGCGACGCCATGCACAACGCGACGATGTCGGATTCTGCGAAGTATTTTGTGGATAACTCTTCTCGCATCAATGTTGCGCCGATTGCGATGGTCAACGACGTCACTGGCAACTGCCTTGTGACTCTGGAGCAAACTGATACCACCGCGATTCTCGAAGCCGGTTTCAAATTCCCTGAACCGTTCAAGGTCAAGGCTGACGACGGCATCACAGATCTTTACGGCGTTATGTACAAGCCTTTTGACTTTGACGCAAGCAAGAAATATCCGATCATCGCTTACGTCTATCCCGGACCACAGACCGAGAGCGTTACCAAGACCTTCCCGGCTCGTAACGACCGAATCACGCTGGCTCAATTCGGTTTCATCGTGATCGAGGTCGGCAATCGCGGCGGCAATCCGCAGCGCTCGAAGTGGTATCACACCTACGGCTACGGCAACCTGCGCGATTATGGCCTTGCGGACAAGAAAGCCGCGATCGAGCAGCTTTCTCGGAGATATTCTTTCGTCGACATCGACCGCGTTGGAATCTACGGGCATTCAGGCGGCGGGTTTATGTCGACTGCGGCGATGCTGGTCTATCCCGACTTCTTTAAGGTGGCGGTCTCCTCATCGGGCAATCACGAGAACAACATCTACAATCGTTGGTGGAGCGAGAAGCACCACGGAGTAAAGGAGGTCGCCGACAAAGACGGCAACGTCAAGTTCGAATACAACATCGAGAAAAACTCCGAGCTGGCCAAGAACCTCAAAGGTCATCTGATGCTGGCAACTGGTGACATCGACAACAACGTACATCCGGCGAACACCCTGCGAATGGCAGACGCTTTGATCAAGGCGAACAAGCGTTTTGATTTTGTGATCCTGCCGGGCAAGCGTCATGGTTACGCCGACGCGACCAATTATTTCTTCTGGGTGCGGGCGGATTATTTCTGCAGGCATCTGATTGGCGATATGGCAGACAGCATCGACATGGTCGAGCTGAATCGCGAACGCGAACAGGTTGGCGACAAAGGTCAAGTCCGCCGCGGCCCCGACGAGATGAAGGAGCCGGAGAAGCCATAAGCGTTTCACGAGAAGATTAGAGGCAATCGGGAGTTTGGGTTACATCGGGCTTTGGCCGGAGAGGGCGTGCGCTGGGATGCGTCGCCTGCCAGGTATTCGATGTCATCGATCAGCGGGTTAACAAATCGCACGCGTTCTTGAGCAGCGCTAGAGTTAGTAGCTACTCGGCTGGCTCTGAAAGCTTCTCCCATCTCTCCTTAAGTTCTTCGAGAATCTCTTTGAATCGCGGGTCGGCGCGCATCGATTCCCAATTCGGGTTTTCCGCCACCCACGGGTAGTTCTCGTTGCCCATCGAGATCGATAGCTCAAGCCACTCGATCGCTTCGTCAGCTTTGTGAGCTAGCGCGTAAACGGTCGCGAGACGATAAGCCACATCCTGGTCAGCACGGGCGATTTCGATCACTCGATCGTCGATCAATCCCCAGGCTTTCTCATCGTCACCCCGCGCGAGATAGCAATTGGCGAGAAAGAGTCTTTGCGAAAGCAACTCGGGATGCTTGGCAAGAATGTCTTCCAACTCCATTGTTGCCTTTTCGATCTGACCGCGATAGTAATCAACCACCGCCTTGTAAGTGAGGAGCAGCGGGTGATGCGGCTCGAATGCCAGTCCTGTCGCAAGCTCGGCTTGTGCCTTGTCGTAGTCGCACTGGTAGATGTAGATCCGCGCGCGATTCGATGTTGCGTAAACAACGTCGGCCGGCGATATCCTCAGCAGCCGGTCCCACGATTGCAGCGCGCGCTCGTACTGGCCTGAGACGCGGTACACATACGCGGCAACACCGTGAACCGAAGGCTCGTTTGGCGCGCGACGCACAAGTTGTCGAATCTCCTGACGCGCTTCTTCAGCGCGCCCCTCGATCAAGTCGATGTTAATCATCCTCACCCGTGGCTCAATGAGGTGACGGTCGATCTCGAGCGCGCGGTTGAAACACTCACGCGCCTTTGCGTAATGCTCCAGCCCGCCCATGCCTTTCAGTACGTAGTTGACCTGACACACGCCAAGCCCGCTGTGGGCGAGCGCGAAGTTCGGATCAAGCTCGACCGCTTCGCTGAACATATCGCAAGCCGACTCCAGATCCGAAACATCCAGAGTTTGAGTGATGAACTTATAGAGCAGCGTTCGCGCCTTGAGATAACATTCGTAAGCTTCAGCGCTTTCAGTCGGCGACTTTACTAGTCGCTCTTGCTCTTTATCTGTGATCTTTACTCGAAGACCTTCTACAATCTGGCGCGAGATCGTGTCTTGAACCGTGATGATGTCCCTTGATTCGACATTGATCTTCTCACTCCACAGGATCTCGCCCGAACCTGTGTCGATCAACTGAGGCGTCAATCGAAAGCGGTCGTCGGCTTTCAAGTATCCGCCTATCAACACTGCGTCCACAGCAAGCTGCGCGCCGACCGCGCACGGATCGACGTCCCTGTTCTGATACTGAGCGACATAAGACGAAGGGCGCACGACGAGATCGTGAAGCTGCGCA
>DATFWM010000124.1:0-7988 GCA_035259295.1 Blastocatellia bacterium
TCCTTCTGTTCCCGAGACCGTGTTTGCATTAGGACTCGATGATCGCATTGTCGGAGTAACCACATTCTGCGATTACCCGCCCGAGGCTGCAGGCAAGGAAAGAGTAGGAGACACTTTGCGACCGAGTATTGAGAAGATCGTCGCGCTCAAGCCAGATCTGGTTATTGCTTCCACTTCCAGCCAGCTGGAACAGTTCGTAAGAAAACTGGATGAGCTTGGCGTGCCGATTTACGTAAGCAGTCCTCGCAACATCGAAGGCGTGCTTGATTCCATCCGTCGCATCGGAGAGATCACCTCCGCCCAGCAGCGCGCCGAAGCACTGGTCAGTCGACTTCACGGTCGGATTGAAGCCGTCAACGAGCGGATCGTCTCGCGCGACAAGCCGCGGGTACTTTTCTTGCTGGGGAGCGAACCGCTTATCACAGCGGGAAGACCCAGCTTCATCACGGATCTGATTGCCCGAGCCGGTGGAGAATCGATTTCTGCCGGCGAGGAAAGCGACTATCCACAATTTAGTTTTGAAACGGCCATTGCCAGACAGCCTCAAGTGATCTTCATTCAGTCCGGCGAGTCGGGCCTGCCCGATAGACTTAAGCTGACGCCGGCCGCGCGCACCGGTCGCGTCTTTCACATCGACGATGCGCTGTTGCTTCGGCCCGGACCGCGGATCGTCGAAGGACTTGAGCAAATGGCTCAAAGGATCCACCCAGAAGCATTCAAGGATCAGCTAGCCAGATAGACGATGAGCACATCAGCCACACACAGAGCGGGAAAGCAACCGATAACGCGCGCTCGGCTTACGCCGCGCAAGCTGATGACTGTGCTTTCTGTGCTGCTCGCGCTGCTTTTAGTTTTTTCAGCCCTCGCAATCGCGTCAGGCAGTGAGCACTACAGCTTGACTACGATTGTTCGGATCATCACGTCGGAGATTGCGAATAAGACAAGCGACGTCAGCTCTGAGCAGAGAATGATTATTCTGAACATTCGATTGCCAAGGCTGATGATGGCCATCGTTGTCGGTGCGGCGTTCTCTGTTGCGGGAGCGGCGTATCAGGCGCTGCTGAGAAACCCGCTTGCGGACCCCGGCATCCTCGGCATATCCACAGGGTCTGCACTCGGCGCAATCGCGTCGATTGTGTTCGCCGAGTCATTTCCCTTGAGCCGCCCGCTTGCAGCGTTCCTCGGCGCGGCGATAACCACAGCGGTGGTCTATTTGCTTGGGCAGAGTCGACAGGGCGCGTCCTCGGAACGCCTGGTGCTCGCTGGAATGATCGTCAACGCGTTTTTGTCGTCGATGGTGATCTACTTGGTTACCGTCGCGTCAGGCTTGCGCCAGCGCAGCGTCTTTTCGTGGCTGATCGGAGATCTCAGCGGCGAGCCCCGGCTTCTCCCGATAGTCGCTCTGCTCGTGTTCATCGGAATTGCGATCATCTACGCTAACGCGCGCAGCCTGAATTTATTGATGACCGGAGAGGAGGAGGCGCTGGCGCTCGGCGTGGAAGTAGAACGAGTGAAGCGCGTCGTTTATCTGGCAGCTTCGCTCATTACTGGAGCGGCGGTTGCCGCAAGCGGGGTGATCGGTTTTGTCGGATTGATAATTCCGCACGGAATGAGGCTGGCAACCGGAAGCGACAATAGGTTGGTCGTTCCGGGTTCAATGCTGGCTGGAAGCGCGTTCTTGCTTCTGGCCGACACGCTGGCTCGCACGGTAGTCGCTCCGAGCGAAATACACATAGGAGTGATAACGGCGCTTGTCGGAGCGCCCGTCTTTGTCTACTTGCTCAGACGCACAAGCTAACCAGCGCGAATACATCCGATTGAGAAATGATGCTCAAAGTTGCCGACATACGATTCAGCTACGCAGAGGCCGTGCTCAAAGCGTTCTCGTTCGATATTGGCAGCGGAGAACTGCTGGCAGTGCTTGGTCCAAATGGGTCGGGCAAAAGCACGCTGCTAAAGATCATCGCCGGCATACTCTCGCCCGAAGGCGGCAGCGTTTCGATCAACGACAAAGACGTCGCATCGATTACAAGGCGCGAAGCAGCTCGTCTGATCGGCTACGTCGCTCAAGATTCGGTGATCAGATTTCCACTAACCGCGATGGAATTTGTTTTGCAAGGACGATTCGCGCAGGGCCGATTGATCGGGTTTGAAAGCGATGATGACATCGCGGAAGCGTGGCGCGCTATGGAGCTCACTGAGACTACCCCGTTCGCGGCACGCCCGGTGATGGAATTGTCGGGTGGCGAACGCCAACGCGTGATGCTGGCGCGGGCTCTCGCGTCCCGCCCCCGGCTGTTAGTTTTAGATGAACCGGTTGCAAACCTCGACATATCACATCAGGTGAAGATGTTCGGTCTGCTGCGAACGCTCACCAGCGATAGCGCGATGTCAGCGATCATCGTGACTCACGAGCTGAGTCTGGCTTCTGACTTCGCAACCAGAGTGTTGCTATTGAAATCTGGCGAGCTTATCGCCTTTGGAACCGCTCAGGAGGTGATGACCGAATCGCTTCTACGAAGCGTGTTTGAGACCGAACTTTTGGTCGACGCTAACCCGACGAGCGGCGCTCCCAGGATCACGCTCGTCGCAACCCGCGACGCTTTGCGGAGCGCAGAGATTGAGGATCAGCATGGCTGAGAAGGTACTAGTCTCATGGAGCGGCGGTAAAGATAGCTGCATGGCTCTCCATGAGATTCTAAGAGATCAGAGCTATCAAGTGGCAGCGTTGCTAACAACTGTGACGCATGGTTATCAGCGAATCAGCATGCACGGCGTACGGCGCACGCTGCTCGAGCAGCAAGCCGAGGCGATAGGTTTGCCACTTCGGGAGGTTTATATCTCGGCAGGCGCCAACAATGAAGAGTATGAGTCGAAATTGAAAGATGCGCTCGATCTCTCTAGTCGCGAGGGAGTGAGGTCGATCGTCTTTGGAGATCTCTTTCTTGAGGACATCAAACAATATCGAGAAAAGCTTCTAACGTCGATAGGCATGAGAGGCCTGTTTCCAATATGGAAGACCGACACTGCGAAGCTGATCAGGCGATTCATTGAATTTGGATACAAGGCCAGAATCACCTGTGTTGATCCAAAAGTTCTGGACATATCATTCGCCGGAAGACTCATAGACCAAGAACTTCTCTCCCAGCTTCCTCCCTGTGTGGATCCGTGCGGCGAAAACGGCGAGTTTCACAGCTTTGTTTTTGCCGGGCCGATCTTCAAGGAGGAAGTGAAATTGAAGGTCGGCGAAACCGTCTTGCGAGACGGCTTCTATTTCTGTGATCTATTGTCGGATTGATTAACAGTTTATCGTCTTGTTGTTTGCCAATCTGGATCGTCGCTGCGGGGAAGGCGGTGAAAATCCGCCACTGTCCCGCAACTGTGATGCGCAACGAAGCCGGCATCAAGCCACTGCCTCAAGCGAGACGGGAAGGCGCCGGCGTAGGTACAGGGGATGGGTGTTAGGGGTTGGGGGTTGGAAAGAAAACCAGCCCCTAGCCCCCATCACCCAACACCCAGCTCGGCGCTAAGTCAGGAGACCCGTGGGACGATCTGCGGAATTAACTCTTTCGCGGAAAGGAGCAAATCCATGTCAGATCAATTCTCAACAGCTTTGCACGGTAAGTGTTCTCACCTTGTTTCAGCCGTCAATCATCTAGTCAGCCTCGTGACCATTGTCACGATCAGCCTGACAGTCCTTGCCGCCTCTGCGGCGCGCGGGCGCGTCGAAGGTAACGTGACCGACCCGTCGGGGGCGAAAGTCGTCGGCGCGCTTGTCGTCCTACGTGATGCAACCGGCGTAATCGCACATCAAACTCTGACAGACTCTGAGGGCAAATTTTCAATCGCCGATGTTGCGGAAGGTCGTTATGCGGTGACCGTCGATGCGCCGGGCTTCTCACAAACCGAGAGGATAATCGTCGATGTTCGCGCCAGCGCGACGCAAGCCGTTGCTATGCGTCTCAACGTTGCGGCCATCTCGGACCATATCGTCGTATCCGCAACACGTACCGAGACGTCAACAGGCGAACTGGGCGGTTCGGTATCAGTTATTACCAACGAAGATCTCGTGCGGGCGAATCAAACGCTCGTCTACGAGCCGTTACGACTCGTCCCGGGACTTGCGGTCGTCCAAACTGGCGGCCGCGGCGGCCTGACCTCCATCTTTACTCGCGGCGGCGAGTCAGATTACAACAAAGTCCTGATCGACGATGTTCCGGCAAACGAGGCGGGCGGATCTTTTGACTTTGCATTTCTCACGCCGGAGAATCTCGAGCGCATCGAAGTCGTTCGAGGGCCGCAGAGCGCGCTGTTCGGATCAGACGCGATGACCGGCGTTATTCAACTGGTCACGAGGCGTGGCTCGACTTCCGCGCCCGAGTTCGAGTTTTCTGGAGAAGGCGGCAGCTTCGATTTTCATCGCGAGACTGCTCGGCTGTCGGGGTTGACCAGATGGTTTGACTACTCGACGAGTTTCGGCTTTCAGACGACCGATGGTAGGTTCCGAAACAGCGATTACATCAATCGGTCGGCATCAGCAAATCTGGGCTTCAGGCTTGCGCCGAGCGCTGAGCTGCGAGTGACCTCACGCTGGAACAACAGCACGCTGGGTGTGCCGGGACCAACCGCGGCGCTGTTCGCTGACCCCGATCAGCGTCAAAAGCACCACGACCTGTCGTTGGGCGCCGCGCTCAACCTGAGAACCACCTCTCGGTGGCATCAGACGGCGCGGTTTATTTATTCAGAGCTAAACACGCACAGCTTCGATCCGGTAGCTCAAGATCTTACCAAGCCTGGAACGCCACCGCTTCCGCCGGGAGCATTCGGTGCTGACTTTGCTTTTGATTTCCGCGACCATCAAAAACGCGCGGGCCTCCACTATCAGTCGATAACCGCTGTCGGTTCTTCAAACGTGATAAGCGCGGGTGTTGATTTCGAACACGAGTCGGCCGTGTTCACGAGCGCCGACGCTTTTTCGCATAGTCGCGTCTCGCCGGACAGAAACAATCTTGGCGTCTATATTCAGGATCAAGCCGCATGGCGTGAGCGGTTGTTTTTGACGGCGGGCGTTCGCGTCGAGCGCAACACGGGGAACGTGCCGAGCGATTTGAGGGCGGCCCTATCGTCTCTCGGCTCGAATGTTCCGTCCGGCGACATTGGGTTTGGACTCACCGCGAATCCCAAGATGGCTGTGTCATTTTTTGCGCGGCGCCACGCGGAAAGCGCAGCGCTCGGCGCGACCAAGTTAAAGGCGAGCTTCGGCACCGGCATCAAGGAGCCAACCTTAGTCGAGGCGTTCAGTCCGAACTTGAGCTTTCTCGGCAATCCCGGGCTCGACCCTGAGCGTGCCACGAGCTTCGACGTCGGAGCGGTTCAAGAGTTCCTCGGTCGCCGCGCAAGCATCGAGCTTACGTACTACGACAACCGATTCCGCGATCAGATCGTTTTTGAATCAACCTCGACATTCGGGCCGATTCGGTTGCCAAACGGAGTTCTGACTAACTTCGTAAACTCGGATCGCGCATCGGCGCGCGGCATCGAGCTGATCGGAAGCGCGCGACCCGGTAGGCGATTGTGGTCTCGACTACGGTTGATGGGCAGCTACACTTTTCTTCGCTCCCGACTCGAGCGAGCGGCAGACGTGCTCACGTTTCCACCGCCGACGTTTCAAGGTGTGTTCGCGCGCAATCCTGAAATCGGATTGCCGCTTCTGCGAAGGCCGCGTCACGCGGGTTCGTTCGAACTGGGCTGGATCGATCCGCGCTTTGAGATTGCTTTCGATGGAAGCATCGTCGGCAAACGTAGAGACGCGGACCCTGTCACCTTTGCGAAGTTCGAAAGTGCCGGTCGGCCGATTTTCAACGACGCGTATGCAAAGCTTGATGCCGCGGGCGCGTATCACATCAGCAATCTCATAACCGTCTTCGCTCGAGTCGAGAATTTGCTGAATCAAGACTATCAAGAGGTGCTCGGCTTTCCGGCTTATCGATTAAACTTCAGCGCCGGCTTGCGAGTCAGGGTGGGCGGGGGAAAGTGACGAGACAGCACTCGCCTTCCGAACCGGCGGCGTTTCGAGTTCGGTCGTGCAGTCTTCGCTACAAAGAACAAAGAACTAGGCTATCTGACCTTGAGCGCCTTCGCGCTTGAGCATTCGCTGATACATCTCGCGCACGCGGAACGCCAATTCCAGCCGCTTGCGCGAGATGCCCATCAGTTTCTTGTTGCCTCGCTGACGAGCAGCTTCGAATGTCGCGCGCAAGGATTTTATTTCATCCTCCTGGGCTCGCAGTCGCTCTATAAAGTATTCCTTGGGCATAAGCGATACAACCTAGTCGGTCCTGATTCAGTTGAACTGAGGGCGAGGCCAACCAGTTCCAACTTTTTTACAGCTTTTCCACCCGGGGCAAACTCCGTGGTCGATTATACCTGAACTATCGCGGTTAGCAAGCCGGGAAAAACCTGTTTACAACTCAAGTTGCGTCATTGCTGCGGCCGCTTCTTTTCGGATTCGCTTGCCGCTTTCGTCACCGACACCGCGTAACCGTCGTTGGGTCGCTTGGAAACTCCCAGCTTCTTGAGCAAAGCCGCGGAAGGCAACCCGGTCTGAGAGAATCCGTTGTCGGCTTGAAACTGCTTCATCGCTGCGATAGTTGCGTCGTCATATTGACCCGAAGCGGGACCCTCCATGTAACCCGCTTTGATCAACGCGTTTTGAATCTCGGTGACGCGCTCGGTCGGAATGCTGGAGTTTGGTCGCGACGAGGCAGAAGCCGCCGCCGCAACAGGGGCCTCATAACTTCCGCGACTTCGTCGCGCCACCTGCCGGCCACGCCTTCTGCGAGACGCGTATCTCTCACGACGACCCCTTCGGCCGCGCGACAATTCACGACCACCACGTCTGCCGCGCGAGTCTCGTTTGACGTGAACGCGAGAGCTCTTGTGACTCGATCGAGACCTTTTGGCAAAAGCGAGGTCGGCGCTCATCAGCGTCATCAATAGCGCAACTGTCAAGAGCCAAACCAATCTTCTTTGCATTTGGCAATCCTCTGTTTGCGTCCCACGAGTCGGGCCGGGGCCAGTCCGAGACGGGATTATATTCATCAGAGCCATTCCGAGCAAGTCGAATTTGGACTGCGGCGGCAAGTCTTCGGGACGCCGCCTTGGCTTGTCGTTCGGAGGTGAAAGCGGGTCTCGAGGACCGCCGCCGAGCTCCAAGTGGTTAGTCTTCTAAACTGCTTTCATGATTTAATTAACAACTCACGGGGGCGAGATGAACGTCATCATTATCGGCGACATTGTTGGCAAGCCGGGCCGGAAGATTCTCACGGCAACGCTGAAAAGGCTCAGGGAGCAACACGAAGCGGAGTTCGTGATTGCGAACGTTGAAAACGCCGCCGAGGGAGCTGGCCTGGTCCCGAAAGTCGGAGATGAGATTCTCGCCGCCGGAGTCGACGTGATGACTTCTGGCAATCACATTTTCGACAAAAAGGAAGTCATCCCCTACATCGAAAGCCAGCCGCGCTTACTTCGTCCCGCGAATTACGCGCCCGACGCTCCGGGCCGGGGGGTGTGGATTGGATCAACCGCCTCGGGAACTCCCGTTGCCGTGATCAACGTTCAAGGCCGAGTCTTCATGCCTCCAACCGATTGTCCTTTCAGAACAGCGGACCGATTATTAGCCGAGATCGGCAACCGGGCGCGGGTGATCATCGTCGATCATCACGCGGAGGCTACTTCTGAGAAGCAGGCGATGGGCCGTTACCTTGACGGAAGGGTTTCGGCGGTGGTCGGCACGCACACTCACGTTCAGACTGCCGATGAGCAGATCCTGGCAGGCGGCACGGCTTACATAACTGATCTGGGAATGACCGGGCCTTACGACAGCGTGATCGGCGTCGAGGCGCAGTTGGTTATCACGCGGTTCGTTCGGGGAATGCCAAGCCGTTATCACCCCGCGACCGGAGGCCCAGAGTTACGCGGCGCAGTGG
>DATFWM010000125.1:0-2917 GCA_035259295.1 Blastocatellia bacterium
AGGCACGCTGAACGCCAAGGCATGCGTTGGGAGCATCGAGCACAACAAAGGAGACCGCCGGGTTTACATCGAGTGGGACACCACCGGGCAGGGAGCTAAAGGCGCCGGCACTGCGATCGTTCAACTCGGGCCAAACAACACTAAGTGCCAGATCACTGAGAAAAACATGAGCAACAATGCTTGTTCGTAACGCTGGAAGTTAGCGCCAATGAGTCCTTTGTATGGCGGGAGGCGAAAAAGCAGTAGTCCTGTTGAGCGGGGGGCTGGATTCCACAACGACCCTGGCGATCGCGCGGTCTCGAGGGTTCCGCACATTCGCGCTATCCTTCCGTTATGGTCAACGGCACGCAATTGAACTCGAAGGCGCCGCCAAGGTTGCGAAGTCGCTCGGCGCAGAAGAACATTTGATCATCGAGATCGACCTCCGCGCGATTGGCGGATCGGCTCTGACCGACAACATTGAAGTCCCGAAACATCGTTCGCCGGCCGAAATGACTGCCGGAATACCGATTACATACGTGCCCGCGCGCAACACCATCTTCTTGTCGTTCGCGCTCGCGTGGGCCGAGGTATTGGGAGTCGAAGATATCTTCATCGGCGTCAATGCATTGGACTACTCGGGTTATCCCGATTGTCGTCCCGAGTACATTCAGGCGTTCGAACGCATGGCGAATGTCGCGACCAAGGCGGGAGTTGAAGGGCGGATGCGGCTGAAGATTCACACGCCTCTAATCGCGATGACAAAAGCCGAGATCATCAAGGCCGGTCTCCAGCTCGGCGTTGATTATTCACTGACTCACAGTTGCTACGATCCGACTGCGGAAGGTCTGGCGTGCGGGAAATGCGATAGCTGTTTGCTTCGATTGAAGGGATTCGCCGAGGCGGGCGTCCGTGATCCATTGAGTTATGCCGCTGGGTAATCGCGGCGTGTTGCCCTTGTCTCCAGGCTTTCCGGCACATATCCGCGCATTGGCTCACAATAATTCTCAATTGAGACTTATACGGTCAGGTTGTACTTCTGTATCTTGCTGTAGAGCCTTGGTCGATAAATGCCCAGCGCTTTGGCGGCGGCTTGTTTGTTTCCTTTCGTGCGCTTGAGTGTCTGAGCGATGACCTCCCGCTCGATGTCCTCAAGCGTCATGTTGACAGGCGCCACGAAACCATTGTCGTGGTTGACTTGGGGCTCGATTGCCGCGAACTGAAAATCGCTGGCATCGACCTGATCGCCCTTTGAAAGCAGCACCGCCCTTTCGATTGCCGACTCGAGCTCTCGCACGTTGCCCGGCCAATTGTAGTTGTACATTGCTGCCCGTGCTGGTTGTGAGAAGCCTTGCATCTGCTTGCCGTACTTTTCGGAGAACGCTTTCAGAAAGTGGTCCGCGAGCAACTGTATGTCTTCCGCGCGCTCGCGCAACGGCGGCAGCTCGATGGTAATCGTAGAAACCCGATAGTAAAGATCCTCACGAAGCTGTCCGGCACGGACTGCCTCCAGCGGATTTCGATTTGTAGAGCAGATGAGTCGAAAGTCAACTTCGATTGGCTGCTCGCTGCCGAGCCGGTAATAGATTCGTTCTTGAAGCGCGCGCAAGAGCTTCGGCTGCAGCTCGAGCGGCATCTCGGCTATCTCGTCCAGCAGGATCGAGCCGCCGTTGGCGCTCGCAATCAATCCTTCCTTATCGCGAGCCGCGCCTGTAAACGCGCCTTTGGTATGGCCGAACAGCTCAGACTCGATCAACTCCTTGGGAAGCGCGGAACAGTTGACCTTGACGAACTGCTTCTTCGATCTGTGCGAATTGTAGTGAATCGCATTCGCGATCAGTTCTTTGCCGGTGCCCGACTCTCCGACGATCAGGATGTTGGCGTCGCTTTTAGCAACCGCTTCGATCATTTCAAAGATGTCTTGCATTTTCTTCGAGCGCCCAATGATGTTGCCGTAGGTCGTTCGCTCGCGCAGAGTTCGGCGAAGGCCTTCACTCTCTTCAATCAGCTCTTGCCGCTCGAGCGCGCGATCAATGAGCAACTGCAGCTCGTCAAACTCGAAAGGCTTTTCGACGAAGTGAAACGCGCCGGCTTTGGTGGCCTCAACAGCATTCTCGATCGAGCCGTAGGCGCTGATGATGATCACTTCGGTGGCCGGTTGCATCTCCTTCAGCTTTTTCAGCACCTCCATGCCGGGAATATCCGGAAGCTGCAGATCACAAAGAACAAGATCGAAGCCGCCGCCCTCGAAAAGAGCCAACCCCGCTTCGCCGCTCGCAGCGGTCGAAACCGCGTAGCCCGTCTGTTGCAGGTTAAGCCGTAAGGAATCTAGCATCTGCTCTTCGTCGTCGATGACCAAAATGTTGCGTTGCCTCTTCATTGCATTGCTCCTCTGCGAATTTTGTCCAGGTAGCCGATCAGAGCGTTGACCCCGTTGAATATCTTTTCGACTATTCGACGCTCGTCGCCGTCGGCCATCTTCTTTTTCAAGAAGGTGGCGTAGAGCTTAAGCGCGCCCACGTGGTTTTTTATCTCGTGCCATTGTTTTCGCAGGACGATTGAATCGCCGTCGGTCAAAGTGAAAGGGGTCCCCGCCACTACGAGGGGAAAAAGCTGCAGCGCGAATCCATAGAGCTCTCCGTTGCGCTTCAAGCTCTCAATCCTGACGAACACGCGATCACCATCATTTTCCAGATTGGCTTCCGCGGAGTACTGATCCAGCGCTCGCGCTTCTTCGATGCGGTCCGCCAACCAGTTTTCAAGCATCGAGCCCGGCCCGAATATTTCTGCAAAATTTCTTTCGGCAAGCCCGCTGGGAAAGATCTCCTCGGCCGCGTTGGAAGTCACCGCTTGGACATGGCCGGCCGGGTCGCAAACCAAAAGCATTGCCTTGTTGATGCGAACTCGACCACTTTGCTGCGGTGAATTCATCGGAGCA
>DATFWM010000126.1:0-6778 GCA_035259295.1 Blastocatellia bacterium
TCCATCGCCGCAACCGCCGCGAAACCGGAGATGTTAGCGCATTGATCCATCTGAATAAGCCGATTAGGACCGAGAAACGCTCCGACGCTCGCGGCCATCGCCTGTAGAAGGCAACACCCCACTGAAATCCGAAACGTTGCGCGGCGCGCAGCCCTAAACGGCTACATGGTATTAAGAGGGAGTTTGCCTCCCTTTGGTCACAACTTTTTTGGGCACGACGACACGACCAGGACGCCCCGGGCAAGCGCTCTTTGTGCGCTCTTTGCGCGAAGGGGTTCAGGATAAGCTTACTTCTTTGTCCTGAATTTCACCGCGTAGGGTTGCAGGGGGTAACCGTCCTTCGTTCTAAATCCTCGCCCTGTTAACACGAGGTCGTATTCCCAATCTGGCTTCAGCTTAACCTGAATGGTGAAGGAGCTGCCGGCTTCATTGAAACCAATGATCTTATCGATCGGATAATGCTCACTCCCGCCAGGGCCGTAACTAAAGGAGTAGCCGCCCTTGGGATCGAGCGGCCTGTCGAAGGCGAAGGTCATCTGGGTGGTATTGGGGTCGACATCCTGCGCCTCATTCTTGAATGGAGAGGTGGCAGCGACGTGAGGCGACAGTTCATCAAACCTTTTGGCGATGTACTCGATGCGCTTCGCGAGATCATTGTAGTAGCCTATAATGACCGCGAAGAATGAGCGAAAGGTTGGGTAAGCGCCGCGGCTGTTCTCGTAAGTTCCCAGGAGCGCCGAGAGTTCTTCGATCCACAGAAATCCCAACCGTCGCTCCCTCATAATCGCTTCGTAGGCAGCTTGTGGCGTTGCGCTGTGTTCGAACTTGTAACGGATTTCTCCGGTTCGCACTAGCGATTCAATGAGCGTGACCTGCCAACTACCGTACGCTAAGACTTTCATCCTTTCAGAAACCGGCGATTGAATCCGTTCGCCGGCTGCTCGCAACTGTTGCTCGTGTCCGAAAACCAGATGGTTTACGAAAGAATGATTGTATTCGTGAATGATTGTTGACAGATTTCCCTCGCCGTATGTTGGCAGCCCGGCGCCGTCCACGTCTGACGTGCCGATGATTGCATACAAGTCTTCCGTACTGTCTGGATGGACAACCTTGGGGCCGAAATTTCCTCCGCCGTTCAAGAGCCCGATGTATAGGTTGAAACTGCCTTTAGGCAATTCGCCATAAAATCTCCTGAACCAATCAAAGTCCACCTTGCTAGTCAGCACTTGAAATCGTTGCTCCGCAGTGCGATACAGGTCCGCGTGCGACTGAAAGAAGCGTTCGCAGTCGGCCTCTTTGTAGAACTGCTGTAGAAGCTTTACGAACTGCTCCGCCGTATCCTTGCCCCAGCGCGCGTCGGGAACCTGATCAGTGAATGCCACTCGCGGTGTCAGGCTGGGCGGAGAATTCAGGTGCACCGCCATCTTCATCACCGCGTCGTAGCCAATGCTATTACTCGCGCGGATTTTCTTGGCGAGTTCGATCACCGCGTGCTGTTTGTACTTCTCGAAATAAGAGTCGACGTCGTTAGCGTATTGCTTGAAATGATTGTTGACGTATTCCTCGTATCCAGCAAGGCGGGCTATGATGCTCATCAATTCCACTCGTTGGTCGACTTTGGCTGTGACTGCAAATGACGATTGGCTGGATCTGCTCGAATTCGTAACGGCGTGAGAGTGAATTGAAGACAGGTTTATCCACAGGACGACTGCGCCCGCGACGAGCGCCAGGGAACTACGCTTCATGATCGCACCTCGCTTTGACCTTTTTTGGTTTGACTGATGATAGGGCGTGTCGAGGCGCGGCGTATTGAACGTTTTGAACTTGGTGCCGGGATTGTAGCCTGGCTAGTCGATCAGACGACGAAACTCGCCGGGCGTGATCTCATAAGCTTTGGTGAAAGCTCGAGTCATATGCGCTTGATCTGAGAATTCACTTTGGCAGGCGATCTCCGCGAGGCTATATCTACCGTTGGCAAGCAGAGCGGCCGCTGCGCGAAGTTGTATTCTTCGCACGTGTTGTCCCACGCTGCAACCAAAAAATCGACGGAACATGCGCGCGAAATAGACAGGGTGCACCTTGGCTTGGTTCGCGAGCTGTCTTAACCGAACGCCGCTGGAATAAGATGTTTCCAGATGCTCCCGCGCATGACACAACCAGGGAGGCGCGTCAGCGGGCTTCATGCCATTCGTGGTCGTCATCGCCGCGACTGACTCGTACAAGCTCTCCTCGATTTCCGCATGACCTGATTTGGCCCGCAGTGCTTTCACCGTTCGCAATAACGGCTGCACGGCGTCGGAGCCTCTCAACCATTCCCACCGCTCCATGACTCGAGAAGTTGTTTCCAGTTCAGATAACAGAGACTCTGAAAGAATGACTCGGAGAGCTCGAACGCCATTAGGCCAAAAGTGATCCTGATGGCGGATTCCGGCCGGCTTCACGCCGACATCAAGTGGACCCGCAATCATGTCTCGCCCTCGAACTTGCTCGCGCGTATAACCCGCAAGCAGCAGAATTAGGACTGGCTCCTCGTGGCTATGCCACTTCTGCAGAAGTCCCTGTCGATAGTCCGATAGGGAAACGCTAAAATCGTTGGAGCGGAAGGTTCCAAGAATTGCGACATTGTCGCGCTGTCTTGCAACGTCGTCGCCTTCACTGCGTCCTTTCCAGTTTGATTGCTGTCCAAGGCAAGAATTCACTCCTTCTTCTCCTCAGGTACTTTTGCACTCTTCAACTGGTTGATCGTGTTGGTGATGAACTGCTTGGCGAACGGCGGCACCTCGGGCGAGTTCCGAAGTTCTTCCAAAGCAGGAATCGCGCGAGGGTCTCCAAGCTTGCCGAGCGCCTGCAAGGCGCTGAACTTAATCTGCGTGGACTTCTCTTTTAGCGCCGACAGCAAATCTTCAAGCGCGAGATCATTTCCATTTTCGACCTGCGCCAAAACTTGAAACGCCGCCGACCGAACGCTCGTCGGATTGCCCGGGGATCCAAACTTCAATCCTGCTTCAATCGCTCGAGAGTCTCCCGTCGCGGCCAGTCCGCCAAGCACGCCCGCGCGAATCGTGCCTTGCCAGGATTCAAGCTTCATCGCATCGGTCAACACGTCGAACGCCTGCGGCGCGCCAGCTTGCCCGAGCGCCCGTGCCGCTTCCGAAATTGAAAAATAACTCGGATCGCTATTGATGATCTTTGCAAACAGATCGGCGAGCTTCGGATCTTTGAAGACGCCGAGAGCTTTGATTGCTTCTCGCCGAACGCGTGAGTCTTTGTCCCTCGCTGCTTCAATCAATGCCGCGCGCGTAGCATCGGTCTTCAAACTAGTCATTGCCTTTACCGCTTCGACGCGCACTCCCCAGAAGCTGTCGCCAGTGGCGGCTTGTGAGAGCGCCTTTGTCACGGCGTCGCCCGGATGCCCATTTAGCGCGATTGCCGCCAGCACGCGGCCCATCACATCCGAATCGTGCGTCAACTGATAGGCAAGCTCCTCGTCGCCCCGTTGGAACTTGACCTGCTTGATGATGTAGTTGCCTCGATCAAAGTTCACGATCACCGGTTTCGCGTCGACATCGAACGCGAATTCTTTTTCAGGCTTGTCGATCCACACGCGATGAATCTTTTCTCCGGCCGCGGTGGTGATTGCAATGTCGACGGGCATCGTGAAGAATTCAGGCGATGCAAACCACGGCCGCTTGTCGTCGGGTTTCTGCGTTTGCTTGACGGTGAGCTTGAGCGTCTTCGCGCCGTCGTAATTTGATGTGATCTCGAACTCCGGATGTCCCATCCGATACACCCACTCGTCGAAAAACCACCCGAGATTCTGCCCAGTTGCCTCCTCAATTGCGGTAATGAGGTCAGAGGTCTCGACGTTCTGCCATTGATATTTCTTGACGTAGTGGTTGATGGCTTTCCAGAACAACTCTTCGCCAAGCACGAATCGAAGCATGCTCAGCACCGCGCCGCCGCGCGGATAGGCATAGGCGTCGAATACCGCGTCCGGATCGCTGTACCGCGTCGTGACTATCGGGCGGCGGATTCCCTGGTTCCACGCCTGAAAATAGCCCTGCTGATTCCTGTACATCTCATACAGGAAATCGTCTTTGCCTTTGTCGTGTTCATTCCAGAGTGCTTCGAAGAATGTGGCGAATGACTCGTTGAGCCATATCTCGCCCCAGTGACGGCAAGTCAGCAGATCGCCGAACCACTGATGCGCGAGTTCGTGAGAGCTGATGTCGTCGGAAGAGATATCTAGCGCCGCGCGTTTGTCGTGCACCGCGGTGTCGGTCATCGTAGTCGCCGTGATGTTTTCCATCGCGCCGCCGAAGTCGCGGACCATCGTTTGAACGTACTTGGCATAGGGGTAGTCGTAGCCGGTCTTCTGAGAGAAGAAGGCGACCATCTGCGCGAGCTTGCCGAATGAAACTCGTCCATCTTCCACCTGGCCTGGATAAACATAGGAGATTACCGGCTTGCCCTTGAACTCGCCTCTCACTTCTTCATATTGACCGACTATGATCGAGATCAGATAGCTCGAAAACGGGCGATCCATCTTCCAATCCCAGGTCTTGGTCTTCGCGGCAGGGTTCGGCTTGATGCTAACCAGCGACCCGTTTGAAATCACCTGAAACTTTTCGTCGACCGTCGCCACAAGCTCGCTGGTCGCCTTGTCGTTGGGATAGTCGTAGCAGGGAAACCAGTAGTGATTCGTCCTCGCTTCCCCTTGCGACCAAATCTGATGAGGTCGCGTGGGATCTGTTTCGGTTGGTGTTATGAAAGTGAGACCGCGCTTTGGCGTTGCGGTGTAGCTGATCGTAACCGAGACATCGGCATCAAGCGGATAGCTCCGATCAAGTGTGACGAAGAGCTTTTCGTTGTCAACGTAACGATGCGTGAGAGATGCGCCGCCGGTGAGCTTGACCGATTTGATCGTCATGTCGCCTGCGTCGACTTCGATCTCCTTGACGTTACTTTCGAAAGGCTGAAACGTGATTGTCGTTTCGCCGGTGACCGATTGTTTGGTCCAGTCGAAGCTCAACTCAATACGATAGTTCTGGACATCGTAATTGTGACTCCGCGGCCACTGATGAGGCGGCGGAGCGAGTGCCGGAGCCGACGCTTGATTCTGCGAGAAGAGAATCGAAGGAAATACGAGGATGAAGATTAGCGACGCCACTTGCGCCGAGCACAAATATGGTAAGCGAAACCGAGTCATTGAACCTCCTCAACAAAGATCCGTGATTCGTGATCCTGAATTACTGATCACGAATCACGCATCACCAATCACATTTCACGCATCACGGTAAGCCTTCACCGTTGCTTTGCGCTCGACCTTTTGCCACCCGACAGCAACTCCTCTTAACGAAGCCATCGTTGACTTGATCGCCACATAATACATCAACTGGCGATAAAAGAATCGCTGCCAGAAGAGCCACACCAGCAGACGGCGATTCTCTTTGGGCTCCAGCACAAATGCGATTGCCGCCGCTAAGAATTCAACCGCGGCGAAGATCGCATAGTAAAACAACGCGCGCCAAAGCGAGTCCGGCGAAAACTCGCGTGGGTGTTGATACTTGTTGACTGCTGAAGTGATTAAGATAACCAGCATCAGCAGGTCCATCGCCGGCGAGATCAACGGAAAGAAAACTTGAAACAAAAAGATGTTTGGTAACGCCACAAATCCGAGGCCGCCGTACCGAGGTCGAAACAGCGCGTCGGCGTGCTTCCAAGCCGCCTGAAGCGTTCCGTACATCCAGCGATAGCGCTGCCGTATGAACCCCCGAAGCGTGTCCGGCGCTTCGGTCAATCCAACCGCCTCGTCCTCATAAGCGATCGAGTAGCCGAGCTTGCGAATCGCCATTGTGAGGTCCGCGTCTTCGGCCAGGGTCAAATGAGTGAAGCCGCCTGCTCGATCGACCAGTTCACGACGCCAGGCACCCACCGCCCCCGGGACGACCGTTATGCAATTGAGCAAATTGAACGCGCGGCGGTCCAAGTTCTGGCTCGTTACGTATTCGAGCGCTTGCCAACGCGTCAGCAAATTGATCCGATTGCCCACCTTTGCGTTGCCCGCAACCGCGCCTACCTTCGGATCCGCAAAGTGTCGCACGAGTTTGGTCATCGTGTCCCGCGCGAAAATCGTGTCGGCGTCCAGCCCGATGACTATTTCAGCCGAGGTGTGCGCGACTCCGTAATTCAGCGCGTCGGGCTTGCCTGAATTCGGCTTGGTGAACAACCGCACACGCGGCTCGTCCGCAAAAGCTTCTCGCACGCGGGCTGAAGTTTCATCGGTGGAGCCGTCGTCGACGACTACGATTTCGAAGCTCGGCGGATGATCGGAAGCCAGCAGCGAGGCGATCGTTTGCACGATGACTCTCTCTTCATTGAATGCCGGGACGATCACCGCGACGGTCGGAGAGTAGCTGGCATCGTAGACCGCGTGGCGCTCGCGCCAATGTTCAATTATCGCGAGTGTACCGATGAGCACCAATCGTCCGATGCCAAGCACTATGCCCGCCAGAAACAGCCAACGTATCGCGGTGATAAAGAAATTGATGGTGGCGAATGCAGTTCGGCCTGACCAGGTCTGCCACCACCTGTCTGGGGGTACTGGCGGCATTACTTCGTCGCGAGACCGTCCCAGCAAATCGCTGACGGTGACTAACTCAAACCCTCGCTCGCGCAACGCCGCGATCAGCATTGGAAGCGCCTTCACAGTCTGAGAACGGTCGCCGCCTGAATCGTGCAGCAGCACGATGTTGCCTTGGACTACAAACTCTCGTCC
>DATFWM010000127.1:0-10973 GCA_035259295.1 Blastocatellia bacterium
CTCGAGAAGACGGTTTACAACTACAGCTCTCCGCTTTTCCCCTATCTCTGGAATGAGATCAAGATCAACATAGCATATGAGAGCGATCTGGAATTTGTGGCGAAGGTCATGCAGGAAGTTACCGAAGAGGAATTGGGCGAGGGGATGAAGAGGAGGGTCCGCGTCTACAGGCGACTGCTGGAAAAGACGCCGGTAAACGAATTGGAAGTGAAGGAACACCCGTCGGTTATTTTTCGGGTAAGTGATAATACTTGGCTTGAGGCGATCGTTCGTTATCTCGTCCATCCGCGAACGCAAGGAAGAGTAAAGACGAGACTCATCAAGAACCTGCTCGCGAGACTGACCGAGTATCCAGATCGGGTGATGTTTCCAAAGGGGAATGTGAGATAGCGAGTTACCCAGGTGCGCTCATGGATCGCCCTAAATTAGTCAGGCAGTAATCTCGATCACGACTGGCCCCGGCATAAACTGAGCTTTCGCGCGGGGCGAACTTCTGCACCTCCGTCGAACGCCTTTAGCGCCTCTTCCCATCGTCCCGCGTTGAACAGCGTGTAGCCCAGTGCGTGCCAGAATTGTGGCTCATCCTTGAGCCGGTGGGCCTTTACCCAGCCATAGATCGAACGGAAAACCTGACGCGAGGCGAGAAACGCCGTTGGCTGCGGATCTCTCAGTTGAGTAGGAAGATTGAGAAGAGCGAGTAGCAAACAGAGCGGTTAGTTCTGTTGTCTGCTCTCTGGTCAGCCTTTCAAGGACTGGAAAGCAGAGCCGTTCTTAGAACTCCTCGAACCGATTCGACGAAGACGAAGTTGATTTCCTTCTGGAGCTCCTTGGGGACCTCTTCTAGGTCGCGGCGGTTCTGCTGAGGCAAAACGATCGTGTTCACACGCGCTCGGCGCGCGGCGAGAACCTTTTCCTTTATCCCGCCAACAGGCAGAACGTTTCCACGCAATGTTATCTCGCCGGTCATCGCGACTGATCGCTTCACCGGCTTGCCAGAAAGAGCTGACACCATAGCCGCGGCTAATGTTACGCCAGCCGAGGGTCCGTCCTTCGGGATGGCTCCTTCGGGAACGTGGACGTGAATGTCGAACTTGCCGAACTTCTCGACGTCGATGTCCAACTCATCGGCGCGCGCCTTCGCCCACGACAGGGCCGCTTGCGCCGATTCCTTCATCACGTCGCCCAACTGGCCGGTCAGAACGAGGCTTTCCTTGCCGGCAGTCAGTAGCGCTTCGATGAACAGAACATCACCGCCCGCCGGCGTCCACGCGAGCCCGGTCGCCACGCCGACCTGGTCCTTCTTGAGCACTTCTTCCGGGTAGACGTGCGGGACGCCGAGGAAGTCGTAAAGATTGTTGACGGTAACTCGCACGATAGAGTCGCTTCCTTCCGCGACGCGGCGCGCGACTTTGCGACAGATCCCCGCGATCTCGCGTTCGAACTGGCGCAAGCCCGCTTCGTGCGTGTATTGAAGGATGATGGATTTGAGCGCCGAGCGGCTGATCGTCAGATGGCGTGGCGTTATGCCGTGCGCGTCCATCTGTTTCGGTATGATGTGCCGGCGCGCGATCTCGACTTTCTCCTCCTCGGTGTAGCCCGCCAGCCGGATGACCTCCATCCTGTCTTTCAACGCCGGGTGAACTGTGTCGAGCATGTTTGCGGTCGTCATAAACATTACATTCGAGAGATCGAACGGCACGCCGAGGTAATTATCGCGAAAGGAGAAGTTTTGTTCGGGGTCGAGCACCTCGAGAAGCGCGGAAGAGGGATCGCCTCTGAAATCGGCGCCGACCTTATCGATTTCGTCGAGCATGATCAGCGGGTTGTTCGTGCCGGCTTGTTGAATGGATTGAATGATGCGGCCCGGCATCGCTCCGATGTACGTGCGTCGATGGCCGCGAATCTCGGCCTCGTCGTGCAAACCACCCAGGCTCAGCCGCTGAAACTTGCGATTCAAAGCCCGCGCGATCGAGCGTCCCAGGCTGGTCTTTCCAACACCCGGCGGCCCGACCAGACACAGTATCTGACCTTTGACTCTCTCTTTGAGCTTGCGAACAGCCAGCGATTCGATGATTCGCTCTTTGACTTTTTCGAGTCCGTAGTGATCTTCATCGAGGATCGTCTGCGCGCGGGTCAGGTCTAGATTCTCTTCGGAGGCGCTCGACCAAGGCAACGAAACCATCACGTCGAGGTAGTTGCGAAGCGTTGCGGCTTCGGCGGCGTCCGGATGCATGCGTTCGAGCTTCTTGATCTGGCGATCGACTTCTTCCTCGACGCCTTCGGTCATTTTGGCTTGAAGCATCTTCTCGCGGTATCCGGCTATCTCTTCGCTCAGCTCGTTGCCTTCGCCCAATTCCGTCTGAATGGCCTTGAGCTGTTGCCGCAAATAGAACTCGCGCTGGCTGCGATCGATCTCACCTTTGGCTTGTGTGTTGATCTCTTGCTGCACCATCAGCACGTTGATCTCACGGGCCAGCAATTCGTTCACGCGGTGAAGTCGCTCGATTGGGTTGAGTTTTTCAAGCACACTCTGCGCGTCGGCAACCTTTAGCTCGAGGTTTGACGCCGCGACATCCGCGAGACGCCCCGGGTCTTCCAGGTTGGCGACGATAGCCATCACCTCTCCCGAGATGTTCTTACCGAGAGTGATCGCGCGCTCGAGCGAGGCTCGCACGTTTCGTATGAGGGCTTCCATCTCGAGCTCGTCTGTATCAGTTTCGCTGTCGTAAAGCGGCAAAATGTTTGCGAGCAAATGAGGAAGATTCTCGTCGAAGCGTGTCACGCTTGCTCGAGCAAGCCCCTGGACCAGTATTCGAATGCGCCCGTCCGGCATTTTCAGCATCCGCATGATCGAAGCAGCCGTTCCATAGTTATAGAGATCACGACCGGTCGGCTCTTCTTTCTCCAAGTCGCGCTGGGCGACAAGCATTATCAATCGGTCATCCGCCAGCGCCAGTTCGACCGCGCGGATAGAGCGCTCGCGCTGAACAAACAGCGGGACGATCATATAGGGGAAGATGACTATGTCGCGGAGCGGAAGGACGGGTAGCGAATCGGGCAGCTTTAACTGCTCTGCGGTTGGCTCAAGTTGAAGCTCTTCTGGTTCGATGAGTGACGACATACCGAAGAAGAATTCTACTTACTTACTGAGGGCAAAGTCGAACCATTTCGCAAATCGGAACTTGGGCGGCGGATCACGTGGGGAGAATTAAACGTGGAATGCAGGCTCTTTCCTTCCGCTGAGCCGGGACTTCTTCCAGTTCCACTATACGCCCGTACCGCCGGTCGCGACTCTGATAGTCGAGCAACGCCGCGAAGAGGTCGCGCTCGTCGAAGTCCGGCCAAAGCGTATCAGTGACGTGAATCTCAGCATAAGCAATCTGCCACAAGAGGAAATTGCTTATGCGCATCTCGCCGCTGGTTCGGATCAGCAAGTCCGGATCGGGCAGCGCACGAGTGTAAAGATTTCGATGAACGATCTCTTCGTTTATCTCTTCAGGATCAATGCGTCCCGCGGCCACGTCACACGCAACTCTCTTAACCGCGTCCACAATTTCGGCTCGACTTCCGTAGTTGAGCGCGATGCTTAGTCGGAGCCCGGTGTTCTGAAACGTCGCCAGCTCGGCCTTACGAATCTGCTCGAGCACAGAAAGGTAAAGATCGTCGGTTCGGCCTAGCATGCGGAATTGAATGTTGTTTTCTTTGAGCGAGTGCAATTCCTTGCGAACGTACTCTACCAACAAGTCCATGAGCGCTCGAACCTCGTACTTTGGGCGCTTCCAGTTCTCAGTCGAAAAAGCATAAAGCGTGAGGCACTCAAGCCCTAACCTCGCAGCTGTCTCGACCGTGCGGCGCACAGCGTCGGCGCCGGCACGATGTCCGACAATTCGCGGTAAACGCCTCCTCGCCGCCCATCGACCGTTGCCGTCCATTATGATAGCTACGTGCCTCGGCAACCTGCCAAGATCGAGTTGTAACAAAAGATCCTCACCGGTCCATCGACCGGTACTCGCGATGTCTATGCTTCTCATTGCCATAAAGTCTTAATTCCTCAACTCCTCTTAAGTAGCTTTCCTTCAACCGTACCGAGCTCGATCCGTTTTTTGCCGAAAAAGATGACCTCAAGAATGTCGCCCGCCAAACCGCCCTCGGAAATCCTCAAACTCGAAACGCGAGCGTTCGCAGGCACATCGAAGACGACCTCGGTCGTGCAGGACGCTCCCGCCGGAATTGGTTTGCTGCATCGAAGGCCACTAACCGACTCTAGCGCTTGCTGTCCGATGGCCGACGGACGAAGCTCTCTTCCACTGGCTTCTATCAAGACCGGCGACGATCTCTTGAATTTGTAATCGACACGCTTGGCGTGATTGACGATCTTGAGGGTCACTATCCAGTAAACGCCCTGAGCATTTGTCTGATACTCAGCGCTTCCCAGAGAGTGCGCTTCCCGGACTGCTAACACTGAGAAGGCGAAATCGTCGTATTGAATATCTTCATTCAATCCAACGATCTGGTCTCGCCGGTTCATCACAGCGAGCATCGCCAGGAGCGAGATGCCGATGGCTGCTACGATCGCAACGGTGACTGCGATGCCTCTTGAATCTCGTTCCATTAAGTCACTCGCGTTCCCAAATCTGCGTCGTCAGCGCGGTTGCTCGCCCCTCACATTGATCCTCGACCTTCGTAAAAACCAACCTCTTGCCTTCCATCTTCCATTTGTACTTGCCCGTTTGTTCCGGGGCGCACGCCAGCGCCCCTTTCTCATCTCTCACCTCAAGCTCGTCCTTCACAACCTTGTAGGTGCTCTCCACAAGCACTTCTCCATTCCTGCTAACGGTGACCTTTCCAGCATCGTCATATTTGATAGACCATTTGTCACCTCCTGCTGAGGCAGAGTAAGTGGCCTTTTTGAGCTCCTGTGCCCTGGTTGCTGCTGCAATGGCAGCTAACACGACTAGCAGGGCGGAGACTCCTATTATTCTAATGGTTATTTGCGCCATCGTGCGTTCCTCCAAGCAGAATTGTATTTCAGCAGCCCGACAACTAAATGAGCAATCTGTGAGAAAGTTGTGAGGAGCTTTCACTTGACAATGCCTGCGACCTGCAATATCCAATAGCCTGCCCAAAACATCGCCGGCAAAGTAACAAGGAACAGCGAGAATCTCAGCCCGAACCTCAGTAGGTCTGGTCCAAGGACGTTCTCACCTTCACAGTAACTCCGATAGAGAAATGCCTCGACAGCCCAGCCCGCCGTATAGCAAACGTCCATCGCAACTGGCGCCAAGAGTAGGGCAATTGGCTCAACCACATCTTCCTCGGGTTCGATCGCGTTTGTCCTTCCGCTGAAGAAGTAGACTAGCGAAAGACTTACCAGCCCAGTTGTTCCCACGATAAGGTTGTAAGGCACTCGGCGCAGCTCCCACCAAAGGACTATACCGGCAGTCGATCGGTTGGGTTCCGGTATTGAGAACATCCATTCTTCGAATCTGCGCTTTAGGTGCATTCCGGCTCCAACTTCGGCTCCGCCTGGGGAACTGATTGCTTGCCCGCGGTTGCTGCGCTTTGGTCCGACGCAATAGATATCGGATGAGAGCCGAAGCCTGTTAAGACTGCTTCGAGCATCGGTAATAGCGAAGTAACTCGCTTCGTGCGGACCACCCGATCCCACAACGGCTCGAACTTCTTCCATCCGCCGGCATACGCGATGTGCCTCAACCGCTCTTTCAGCACCGGCTTGGCCCACGCGCCGCGGAAGATCGAACCCCATTTGTAAAACTGGTCATAAGCTCGCCAGTAACCGATTTCCAACGCCTCGGGTGTCAGCTTCGCCGGCTTGAACACCACGTGCCGCGTGTCGAAAACGTCCCAGTCGTTGCTTGTCATTCGTCCCTGAGCTTGCATTCTTTGGTACAACACAGTGCCTGGGTACGGAGTGAGAATGTGAAACGTCGCCGTCTCGATGCCTTGCTGGATGGCCCATTCTACGGTGCGATCAAACACGGTATGATCGTCGCCGTCCATTCCGAAGACAAAGCTCCCGTTGATCATTACGCCTGCATCGTGCAAGCGGCGAATCGCCGCCGTGTAATCGCGATTCAGGTTTTGATATTTGTTTTGTTCAACCAGGTTCTTTGGGTTTAGCGTCTCGAATCCGACAAACAAACTCCGAAGCCCGCTCTCAACCGCTTTTTCTAACAGCCTCGGCGCTAGCACGGATTGGACCGTGCCCGCAGCCTGCCACAACCGCTTCATCCCAGTCATTCCTTCGAACAGAGCCGCCGCGAATCGAGGGTCGCCGAACAGATGATCGTCTAGGAAGTACAGATGGCGTCCCGGAAGACGATCAATTTCCGCCAGCGCGGCGTCAACTTGTTGAGTGTAGAAACCTCGGCCTCCCTCGAAGAACGCGACCTTGTAGCAGAAGTCGCACGTGTGTGGACATCCGCGCGAAACGACAATGGAATTCGGAACGAGATAAAGATTTCGCTTAATGAGGTCTCGGCGAACTGGAGGCAAGCCGACGAGCGTTCGAACTGTGGAACGGTAGACCCGTTCAGGCCTTCTTTCAAGATAGTGATTCAGGAAGGTGGGCCAGGTGTCTTCACCTGGCCCAAGAAAAATGGTGTCGGCGTGGCGCGATGCTTCTTCAGGCAACGATGTGACGTGCAGCCCGCCAAGCACGACGTACGCTCCTTTTTTTCGATAATGATCGGCAATCGCGTAAGATCGCTTCGCGGAAGTGATGTACACCTGAATAGCGACGAGGTCGGGCTCGTCATCAAGATCGAGCTTCTCGACGTGTTCGTCTTGGAGATCAATCCTCCAATCTCGTGGGAGGTATCCGGCAAGAGTGGCGAGGCCGAGCGGCGGAAACAGCGAGTACTTGATCGGCCGCCAGAACGGGCTTTTCGCTTCGGTCAACGCGGGCAAGATCATTTTTACTTTCATCGCAGCGTTCTCCGGTGTTCGGAGTTCAAGCTTTTGCTTGCGTTGCTGCCGTTTCCGAAGATCAAGCTAAAGCTTGAACTCTGAACTTTAGCAACCAGAGCCGTCCAAACCGGCTCTAAGCCACTCTAATCTTCAGCGGCGCTGGAAAAATGAGCGCTCAGTGATTAAGTTGTGAGAAGATTCTGAAGATGAGTCAGCCTGGCGCTTCAGTTGGTGTCTATAGTTTCGACGAGTTCAGTCTCGATGCGCGGAACAGGAGACTGGCGCGCAACGGTCAACTGTTAGCGCTTAACTCAAAGTACTTCGACGTTTTGTTATTGTTGGTGAGCCGCGCGGGTCAATTGGTCGAGAAGCAGCAGATCTTCGACGAAGTGTGGGACGGCGTTTTCGTGACCGACGCCGCACTCACGCAGTGCATAAAGGACATTCGCAAACAGCTAGGCGATGACGCATCAAATCCCCGCTACATCAAGACCGTCCCGAAACACGGGTACGTCTTCATTGGTGACGTTGTCGAGGCGAACACCTACGCCACTGCGGATTCGACCTCCGCCGCGCTCGATGTTGGCGCCGCAGCGAGGCCGACTCAATCATCACAACGGCCCTACAAGTTTCTAGACTACTACACCGAGCAAGACGCGAGCTTGTTCTTTGGACGCGAGCAAGAAGTCGAGATGATTTGCTCGCAAATTCTCACGCATCGCTCGTTTATCTTGCATGGCCGCTCGGGCGTCGGCAAGAGCTCGATCCTGCGAGCCGGCCTGATGCCAAAGCTCAAAGCGCAAGGCCATCTTGTCTTTGTGATTCGAAGCTTCACCGATCCCGTCAATCAAATTGTGAACACGATGTGTGAGGCTTTCGGCGCAGAGGGCGAAAAGGACCTCGATCGGCTCATTCGAAGGGTCGATGGAAATCGTAATGTAATCTTCTTCCTCGATCAGTTCGAAGAATTCTTCTTGCTGCTGACTGAGGAAACACGACGTCGTTTCTTGGATACAGTTCGCTATCTCGCCGTTGGAGAGTCGCCGGTGCGGTTGGTCTTCGCATTACGCGAGGACCTCCTGGCCGAGATGAGCCAGCTGAAGGTCGCGATACCGGAAATCTTTCACCACGAATACAGACTCAAGCGCCTGAGCCGCGAACAGGCGCAAGCTGCAATAACCTGCCCTGCTCGCGCGGTCGGTTGCGACTATGAGCCTGAGCTGGTCGCTCGGCTTTTGGACGACATCAGCGATGCTGGAGGCGTCGATCCGCCCCAACTGCAAATCGTCTGTGACAACCTCTATGACTTGAGAGAACAGCCGGGAACGATCAGGCTGGAAACCTATGAGAGCTTGGGCGGCGCCCAAAGAATTTTGGCTGATTATCTCGAGCGAGTGTTGCGGCGATTCAACGCCGACGACCTGCGAACGGCGAAGCGAATTCTCACCGCGTTGATCGCCGAGGATGGCGGACGGCTAGTGCTCAAAGCCACAGGGCTTGAAGAACGCATCGGGGCGCAAAACGCTGATCCACGCGTGGTGAATCTGTTGAGTGAAGAGCTCGTCGCAGCCCGCGTGTTGCGCCGGCGGCGTCAAGAGGGCGCGGCGTGGGTCGAGCTTGCGCATGATTTTTTGATCCCCGAAGTTTCACGTTGGCTTACGGCAGACGAGGTCGCGCTTAAGCGAGCGCGCGGTGTTATCGAGCGCTCAATGGAAAACTACCGCGCCCACGGGTTGTTGATCGGCGGTGAAGCGGTTGACCTTCTGATCCCCTTCAGAGAGCGACTAGGTTTGAACGCTGAAGAAGCTGACTTGCTGACAACCAGCGCGCTGGCCTGCGCCCGACCGATCCCACGCTGGTTAGTCGAGGCGTCACCCGATGCTTCGAGTTTGATTTCAGATGCAGCCGAGGACATTGATCCTAGAGTAAGACTACGCGCCGCCGAAGCCGCGGGCTTGCTGTGCAACGCCGAGATGAAAAGCTTGTTGCGCAAGCTTGCGCTTTGGGATCGCGATCTCACTGTGAGAAAAACTGCCAGCATCGCGCTTGCAGAATGGGTTGGGACGGACGTCGAGCTGCTTTTGTCGGAGCGAACCTCTGACGACCAAGCGGGTGTCATTCGCCGCGCCATAAGCCTCGCGATGGTTCGCGATCACGACAAGCGACTCGTGAGGCTTTCGCATTTGTCGATTCCAATCAGCCTGCTTGTTGTTGGCGGATTGATGTGGGTGCGACTACGAAGAGACGGCGCGGAGATCTTGCGAAGCGGGGTCGGCGGGCTGCTTGGCGGCGCCGCGTCGGGCGTCGTGGGCGGAGTGATACTGGGTTCGGGACTCGGCATAGCTCGCGAGGCAACGCCACTTGAAGGCGCCGAGTTGGTGCTGGTGCTCGTGACGCTGGGGATTTTCATAGGCGCTATCGGCGGGGCTGGTGTTAGCTTCGGAATGATCTCGCTCGCGCACATCGCGTATCGCCACAGCAAGTGGTGGTCAGTCGTGGGGGGCGCGGCGGGTGGCGCTCTGGTAGGGGGCAGCACAAAGTTGCTCGGTGTGGATACGGTGAGGGCGTTATTCGGTCAGAGTCCGACGGGCATAACGGGCGCGCTGGAGGGCGCGGTCATTGGCGCGGGCTTGTCGCTTGGCGTCGTGTTGGCGTCGACGTTCATCCGGCGTTCGCGCACCTGGCAAAGGGTTCTTGCGTCCGCAATCGGGGCAATGTGTGCAGGTATACTGCTCACTACAGTGGGCGGTAATCTTTTCAGCGCGAGCCTAGAGATAGTCGCGCGGATGTTTGCGAACTCACAGATCAGGATGGATCCGCTGGCTTCGCTGTTAGGCGAAGTGCATTTCGGTCAGACGACTCAAATCGTGATGGGCGCGGTCGAAGGGTTGTTGTTTGGGGCGGGCGTCGCGAGCGGGATAGAAATCTCCGCTCGGAGCGCACGTTTCGAACGCGTGACGGCGAAGGCCGTGTGAATCCCCGTCATCGGTGGGGCCGTTCGGTATAGACCACGTGTGGCCTGCTTTGATGGATTCGCACTGATAGCGCTTTTTCTAATTGACCGCTTCTTCGTGCGGAGCCAGATCAAGCCTAAGAGCGCTCCCCTCATCGCGTGAGGGACCTTCGGCGCGAGCGATTCTCGACATTGCAATGCTCACCAGCTTCCCAGCTTCGCGGTACGCATCGGGATACAAAGTGATGTCAAGCTGCGATTCACGCGAGGAAATCCTGTCACCTTGTTCTGCTGTTACAAAGCCGACGAAATAGATTTCACCGTCGAGGTGTTTGTGGATTTCAAAGCTTCGGAAGATCTGTTGCCGAAACAAAGGCGCCGCTTCACGAGGCGAGCTGGTAAATCCGTAGACGCCAGGCGGAACACGTTCGATTCCGAATCCTTCTTCGGCTTCTGATAGCGGCCGTAGTTGGTTGGCTGCTCGCAAGGCCATGCGCTCTGGATCCTCGGGCGTTTCCACCGGCGTCGTTGTATCGAGTGGTTTGTTATCCATTCGCGGTGATTTCTTGGCTGCGGAGCTGGAGCGTGAACAAGAATCCCATCACGCTAATTGCAGGCAGAAGAAAACCGCTACCGAGAACCGTAACGATCATTGGTCTGCCTCCAGTTGTAGTGACCGAAAAGAACTGGCGGTAATGCTAGTCAAGAAAGCCCAGGCAGGCAAGCGTTGGAAATGGGCTGAGCCCGGTGCGAGAGACGAGGCGTCAGCCGACTAGGCCCATCAGTTCATCGATCGCTTGTATCTTAAAGCAGTGAGCCTCTCGGTTGAGGTTGTATGGATCGTAGAGGATCGGAAGCAAACCCGCGTTTCTAGCGCCAACCACATCAACCCAGTAGAGGTCCCCAACATGAGCCGCTTGGTCGGGCGTCACGCCCGCGCGCTCGACTGCAAGCTGAAAGATTCGTGGATCAGGCTTCTCGACGCCAACATAAAATGAGTCGATGAAGAAATCAAAGTAACTGGTGAGTCCGGCTTGCTGGAAGGCGCTCTCGATGCGACCATCGCTGTTGGAGATGACTCCAAGCACAA
>DATFWM010000128.1:0-10522 GCA_035259295.1 Blastocatellia bacterium
CTTCCACCGTCTACGCAACAACGTCCGTCACAGTCGATGCGTTTGTTTCGAAGCTCAACGCCATCGGGACAGCACTCGTCTACTCCACCTATCTTGGCGGAATCGCTAACGATTCTGCGGCGAGTATTGCGGCCGATGACAATGGGAACGTATATGTCGCTGGGTATTCGTCTTCGCCAGACTTTCCGGTGACGCCGAATGCCTACCAAACGCACACCCCCAAGCCACGAGCGTCTACCGGATTTGTAATTCGCCTCATTGACGTGACTCTGCCACGCATTACCAGCGTCGGCATCGAAGGCAAAAGGCTGCTTGTCTCGGGAGAGGGCTTTCGTCAAGGCGCTATCATCGTGGTCAATGGCACGGATCTCGACACGCGAAACGATTCAACAACTCCGTCTGTGTTGTTGATCAGCAAGCGCGGAGGCAAGCAGATTGCGCTCGGTCAGACGGTCACTATCCGCGTTCGCAACGGAGACGGTTCGCTGTCTGAGCCGTTCAGTTTCACGCGGTCTTAATCAAGACGCTTACGATTGCCGCCAAGGCAAGGAAGAAACGACCAATGGCGACGCTACCGCTTTCCAAGACATTTGCGGTGACGAGCGCGGCATTGGTTGTCGCTCATCTATTGGCGCCCGCGTTTCTGTCGCGAGTGCCGCTGGCCACGCCTTCAAGGGACGAGTCTATAGGACGCAACGCTCAGCCGCTCAACGGGACGAATGAGGCGACGAAGGGACGGATGGTTGAAACGCTGAGCAAGCTGCCATTGCGCTTTGAAGAGAACCAAGCGTCTCAACGCGCCGGCTTAAAGTTCATCGCGCGCGGCACCGGAGTCGATTTCGGCATCATGCCCACAGCGGTTGTGACGAGACTGCACAGCGTGAAGCAAAGTCCGAAGACGGCTCGCATTGAAGGTATGACAAACGAAAACCACGAGTCCTCTTCTGTAGAGCCGTGTCGCAGAAGGGCTTTGCTCCGCATGCAACTTGTTGGCGGCAACCGGTGCGGCCGAGTTATAGGCGAGGGCCGGTTAGCTACGCGCTCGAATTACTTCATCGGCAACGACCCGCGACGATGGCGTACGGATGTACGGAACTATGAGCGAGTCAGAGTCGAGCAAGTCTATCGTGGCATTGATGTGATTTATTACGGATCAGGAAAGCAGCTTGAGTACGATTTCAAAGTGGCTCCTGGAGCCAGTTTCAGGTCGATCGCGCTTCGATTCGCTGGTGCTCGCCGCCTCTGTTTGCGCAAGTCAGGAGAACTTGTAATCGCAACTGCGGCGGGTGAGATTCGTCAGCACAAGCCGGTTGCTTATCAGGTCATAGACAACACGCAACGCGAGATTGAAGCAGGTTATGTCATCATTGGAAAGCACAAAGTAGCGTTTGCTATCGGCGGTTATGATAAACGCCTCCCATTAACCATCGATCCGGTGCTAAGTTTTTCGACCTTCTTTGGGGGCGACGGCACGGATTTCATCAACGCTATTGCCGTAGACGGACTGGGCAATGCATACGTAGCAGGCAGCACCGCTTCACGCGACCTCACGATCACGCCGGGCGCGTTTCAGTCGACCGCCCATACCAGACCTGGCATAAGCGGTTTCGTTGCTAAATTCGATCTGGCGAACACCCAGCTCGTATATTCCACCTACCTTGGCGGAGGATTGACAGGCGGCGACACAACTAGCTGTTCCGCGATTGCGGTTGATGCCGCCGGGAATGCTTTCATTACCGGGGGAACAGCGGCGGCGGATTTTCCGACCACGCCGGGCGCTTTTCAGCAGCGATTGGCGGGGGGCTTGGACGCTTTTGTCACAAAGCTAAACGCTACCGGCACCGCGTTGGTCTACTCAACCTATCTCGGTTCGAGCAAAGCGCCGGTCTTCAATTACCTTGGCGCAGACGAAGGACTCGGTATCGCCATCGACGCCGCCGGCAACGCCTATGTGACGGGACGCACGTCAGGGAGCGATTTCCCGGTTACAGCGGGCGCATTGAAGACGTCTCACGATCGCGACTTTACTTTTGTCGGAGAGGTCGATCCGGCTCCGGTGAACTTAACGGATGCATTCATTACCAAATTGAATCCTGCGGGCACGGCGCTCATCTATTCCACCTACTTTGGTGGCGGTGGCGATGATAGTGGCAAAGGCATAAAGGTCGACGTTGCGGGCAACGCCTTTGTCGTCGGCACAACGCAGGCAGCAAATTTTCCATTAGCGAATCCGCTGCAAGCCAGTCTTAGCGGCGGCAGCGATGCATTCGTCGCCAAACTGAATAAGGATGGCAAACTCGTTTATTCCACTTACGTCGGTGGCAGCGGCGATGATAGCGGCAACGCCATCGATATAGATGAGTCTGGAAATGCTTATTTCGCTGGGACGACGGCTTCTACGGATTTGCCGACGACGGCAGCAGTCTTTCAGCCTGCGAGCGGGGATGTGCATATCTACAAGAGCACAGATGGCGGCGCAAGCTGGATGCCCGCGCATGTTGGGGTCCCCAGCGATCGCACGGTCGTGCAGGTCGCAGTCGATCCGAGCAATTCAGCCAATCTGTATGCCGGGACTTTTCAGTGGGTCTTTAGCAGCACTGATGGAGGAAGACATTGGAGGCGCACTTCAGATTCTCTGCCAATAGAGTCATTCACTGTGTTAGGTTTCGATCCGAAAAAACCCTCGACCGTATATGGGATGAGACGGAGCGGCTTTGCCCCGGCGCTCTTGCTGCGAAGCTTTGATGGTGGCCGCACCTGGGAGACCCTTAATCCCCCATTCATGCGCAGCATTTTTGGCATCGTGGTCGATCCGGCAAATACGTCGACATTATATGTCACCACCGATCAAGGACTCTTTAAGACTACGGACGGTGTAAATTGGATGGCGAGCGGGAAAGGGCTGCCAAATCAAGGGTCGTACGCGACGATTCTTGCAATTAATCCCAGGAGCCCCAACCGGCTGTTTGCTTACGCGGGGAAGCTGTTCGTGAGTAGCAATGGCGGTAAAAGCTGGGATTCCACCTCGCTTGGCGATACCACGATCTTCAATGTCGCTTTCGATCCGCTAACACCCTCGACTGTGTATGCCAGCGGCGCCGGGCTATTCAAGAGCACCGACGATGGTGAAAGTTGGCAAGAGATTGACAACGACTTGCCAACCTTCGGAGTCGGCAAATTAGTGATTGATCCTTCAAACTCCTCGAAGATATACACTACAACCCGAGGCGGCGTGTTTAAGAGTCTGGATGGGGGACATCATTGGGAGGCAATAAACGCCGGTTTGGGGTCCGATTTCCTCGGGCTGGGCGGCGCTTTTGTTTCCGTCACAATTGACACTTCGCATCCATCGACAGTTTACGCTTGGGGGCAGTCAGCCGGTACCGACGCTTTTGTCGGCAAGCTCGATCCCACAGGTTCAAACCTTCTCTATTTGTCTTATAGTGGCGGCAGTGGAGCAGACAGTGCGACAGGCATCGCGGTTGACAGCGCCGGCAGTGCGTACGTCACTGGACAATCCCAATCCGACGATTTTCCTGTCAATCGTGCGTTCCAGCCGGACAGGTTACTTTCGGCGACCAACTCATTTGTTATCAAGCTTAGTCCGAGTGGCGGGAGCCTGAGCTACTCGACTTACGTGGGCGGCAGTGTGCAAGACTCTAGCAGCGCTATGGCTGTAGACCGATTCGGCAGCGCTTATGTAGTCGGCTATACCCTTTCGCCTGATTTTCCGCTTAACAACGCCCTTCAGTCTTCATTTCGTGTTTGGGAGGCCTTCCTCATCCAGATCACTGACACTAATCCGATACACCCGTCTTCGACGATTTCGGGGATTAGCCCTTCAGCCGGTAGCTCAGGCGGTCAATACTCCGCTACGGTCTTCGGAGCCAATTTCCTTCCAGGGGTGCGGGTGCGAATAGGTGGCGTGCCAATGACAATCAGCTCCGTGACTAGCACCGCGATCACCGGCATTGTTCACGGCCGTTCACCAGGCGTCGTCGATGTAGCGGTAATCAATCCTGACGGCCAAAGCGCAGTTTTGAAGAGCGGCTTCACTTTTCTACTTTTTCCCAAGATCGATGTCGTCACAATCGGTGGGAAGGAGTTGGAGGTTTTTGGGGGCGAGTTCGACAAGGGCGCAGTGATTATCGTCGGAGGAAGCCCGCAAAAAACACGAGAGGACATCTCGGGCGGAATCACGAATTCGTTCTTGTTGAGCAAAAAGGCGGCAAGGAGGATCGCCCCCGGACAGACCGTGCTGGTGCAAGTGCGCAACGCGAATGGATTGGTATCTGCGCCCGTCAGCTACACCAGACCCACTTCTTGAAGTAGGGATATCTGTGCGATCTGTCTACATGGATTTCAGCTCGACGCGCCGGTTCGTTTGTCGCTGATGCCCAGCGCTTTCATTCGCCGATAAAGATGCGAACGATCGATGCCCAACGCTTCCGCGGCACGGGTGACGTTACCGTCGCACTCTGACAACTTGCGAAGGATGTAATTACGCTCGTAAGCCTCGCGGCCTTCCCGATACGAGGTGAAGTTGTAGCGAGCGGGCGCCTTTGCGCCGTCCGGAGTTCCAAGCGGGGGCAAATCATCTGCGCTGATTCTCTCCTTCGCCGTCATTATCACCACACGTTCGACCGTATTTCGCAACTCGCGCACGTTGCCCGGCCAGTCGTGCTCGCTCAGGCGATTGAGCGCGTCGTCTAGGAAGACCTTAGGCGGGCGCGTGTACTGTACCGAATACCTTCGATTGAAGTACTCCGTTAGCAACGGAATGTCCTCACGGCGGTCCCGAAGCGGGGGCACTTCAAACGGGATTACATTCAATCGATAAAAAAGGTCAGGCCGAAACGAACCGCGCTCGATCTCTTCGTCCAGTCTCTTGTTCGTCGCGGCGACAATCCTCACATCGACCTGCACCGGGGTATTGGAACCGAGCGGCTCGAAGCGCTGCTCCTCCAATACTCGCAGCACCTTCGACTGCACCTTCAAGCTCATGTCGCCGACCTCGTCGAGCAACAGAGTGCTGCCGTCGGCCTGGTCGAACTTGCCTCGCTTTGCTTGAGTCGCGTGGGTGAAAGCGCCCTTGGTGTGGCCGAACAATTCGGATTCGATCAACTCCTCAGGGATGGCGGCGCAGTTAAGCTCGACAAAAGACTTTGCGGCGCGGTGGGAGCTTTGATGGATCGCGCGAGCGACGAGTTCTTTTCCGGTGCCCGATTCGCCATAGATCAGGATTCGTCCGTTTGTAGGCGCGGCTACAGCGATCTGCTGGCGAAGCGCGCGCATCGGAACGCTCTCGCCCATCATTGCGTTGTCATCATCGAGCTGCTCGCGAAGCCTTCGGTAGTCAGCCTCGATCTGGCGCCGCTCGAGCGCGTTGCGGATAGCAAGCACGGTTCGATCTATCTGAAGCGGTTTTTCGATGAAGTCGAGCGCGCCAAGTCGGGTCGCTCGCAATGCTGTTTCAATATTCCCGTGACCGCTGATCATTATGACTGCTGTGTCCGGATAGGCGGCCTTTAATCGCTCCAGAGTCTCGATTCCGTCGATGCCCGGCAGCCACACGTCGAGCAGAACGCAACTGAACAGCCGGCGCTCGAATAAGGCCAGACACTCCTCGCCGGACGCTGCAGTTTCGACCGACATATCTTCGTCTTCGAGCACGCCGGCAAGCGAGCGCCGGATTCCTTCTTCGTCATCTACAATGAGAACTGAGTTAGGCATTGGTCGGTGCTGTGTGATGCGTGATGCGTGATTCGTGACCGGAAGAAGTTCACGGCTCACGAATCACGTTTCACGGATCACTCTTCACACATCACTCTTCACTCCTCTTGGGCGGCAATCCCAAGATAACCGATTCAAATGGATCGATCTCCAACCTGAGCATGCCGCCTGCATCCGAGAATGCTTTTCGCTGCTGCTTGCGGCGCTTCAAAAAAATGGTAGTGCCCAATACCGAGCCGACTACCAGTACAGTCATCAAAATCAAGCCAAGCAAACCGAAAGTCGACAGCAGCATCTGAGCCGCCTTCTGCGTTCGGAACGGATCGTTGGTCGGCCAAAGCGGATTGCGCAGCCACTTTACTGTGTATGGATATTGCACCGAGTTGACCAGGCTTTCGGCAAACTCGCGGTCGCGCACGTTCGCCGCCTCGATTATGTAGTTGCCCGTGCGCTTGACAACTATACGCTCTCGCTCACCTTCCGGAAGCGATGATACAAAGTCATTAACGCGCAACATTGCATCGGTCGCAAACTGAGGCGTGTGATATTCAACGATGGCAAGCTTCAGCAGCGAGTCAGCCTCAGACGAGTGCTCCTGGGTTGCGCCGCCGGCGACCGAAACCGGACGGTATTCGCCGACCACTGCCTCCGTGTCGCCACGAAACTCAAACATTTCTCGAGCGTGAGCGACATATGCGTTCAGCGATTCGGGACCGAGGACGTACCGTTTGCTGTCCGGCACAATAGCCGCCTCTGGCAGACTGTCGAGCAGCGGCGGACGGGTGACGCCCGAGTTACCGCCGCCTACCTCGTCAGCGACGGCACGCGCCAGCGCCTGAGCAGCGCCTGAATTTGTAGAAGCCGGTTTGTGATTGACACTGTTGACGCGGATGAAGAATCTTCCTTTCCAGAAAATAATTGCTCCGTCGAGCGAAGCGCTGCCTGAGCCGAACTCCTTGCCAACCGTTTTATTCTCGCCCGTTACCGTGTTAAATGTGAAAAGCCCAAACGCCGCGAACTGATTCTGTGTTTCAAACACATCAACGCGAGCCGCGCCATATTCTCGTGATGCAGCCGACATTACGCGGTATTCCTGATAGACCGCAGCGCTCTCCGCTACGAGCTCTGTCAAGTTATCGCCTGAAACGCGTTTTATGTCGCTGGTTGCTTTAGCACCGCCCAGCGCGTCCGAGAGCAACCGGTCAAATGGATCAGTTGTTGCAATCGGCACGACTTGCGCCTCGATTCGCGATAAGAATGTAAGTAATATTATGAGTGTAGGCCATTTCTGCCACTTCTTTTGTAAACGCATTCTTTAACTTCCCAAAATCGCGCGTTGATGAAATTAGAACCCGCGTCGAGCGCTTTAGTTCCGCCGCCGAAGCTCCGCAAGTATCATGTCCGCGTATCGCTCGGGATGATGTATATCGTCTAGAATGATCTTACCCGCCTCTGACGCGCTGTCGATTTCAATATTTCCAAGGTTCAGAAGTCGCTGCCAAACCGATGCGGTCACGGTTACGTCCTGGATGTTGCGCAGCGGGATGTTGCGCACGATTTTTGCGATTATCCCATAGCGCATTTCGAGCTTGTGATTGGTGAGCGTATAGACTTCGCGTTTTCGAAGGATGTGTTTATAGACCGGGTTGATGAAAGCGATGATACCGACGCCAAGAATCACGAAGAACGCGACCCATCCCGACGGCAGCTTGTTGCTGAGAATTCCCATCAAAGCCGCAGTCGCGATAACAATTAGCGCGGCCACGATGTATCTGACCAACACAAATATCATCGTTGGTCTCAACGTGAATACTTCGTGTTCTTGGGCGTAAGCCGCAGTCGCCACCGGCCCATCCGACGGGCCGCTCATAGGCATCTGAGCGCCGCAGCTATTGCAAAAACGACTTCCCTCGGGGACCGTCTGACCGCACTTGTTACAGAACATGTCGATTCACCTTAGAGATTCTGTTCTTGCCTGAGCCAATTCAAATTCTAGCACAACCGCGGGCAGTTATCAGTAACTCGAGTGTTTGAGAGAGGTGACTCCGGGACGCGCGCCGATATCTCCGGAAGTAGTGTGCCCGGTCAAATTGTTTCGTGTGAGCTTAAGGCATATCCCGAATCACGATGGGACGCCCATCCGGCGCAACAGGTTTTGGAATCGCGGATCGCAGCGGATCGCGTCCAAGCCAATACCCGCTGGAAGCCGCCATTTGTGGCCTCTCTGTGTCTCTTCGTCCGATATGTGGAGCCGACTTCGTGCCGAAGTCGCTTAGCCGGCTTGACGTGTGAGCGAGCAGCGGTAGAATTTCATTAACCCCCTTCCGTGCATCATGCAAGAATACATCGATCGTTTTGCTGACTATCTCAAGTACCAACGCAATGCGTCCGCGCACACGCTGCGCAATTACATCAGCGACCTCGAACAGTTTTATGATCACCTCTGCCCAAAAGATTGCAACGGCGAGCGGCGCGATCTCGATGTCAGACAAATCGATCACATCACGATTCGTGAGTACATGGCGAAGCTCTATCAGGACAAGCGCAAGAAATCATCCATCGCTCGAAAACTTGCCACGCTGCGCACGTTTTTCAAGTTTCTTTGCCGCGAGCAAGTGCTTGAGTTGAATCCCGCCCGTCTTGTGGCGAGCCCGCGGTTAGAGAAAAAGCTTCCAAAAGTCATCTCAGTCGACGAGGTCATTCATTTCATCGAAACTCCCGACACCGACACCGTGCTTGGCAAACGCGACCGCGCGATACTGGAGCTGCTATATGCCACAGGTTGCCGTGTTTCTGAGATCGCTGGGATGAATCTGGATGACATCGATCTGAGGAACGAAACGATCCGCGTTCGAGGCAAGGGCCGCAAAGAACGCTTCGTCCCGTTCGGATCAAAAGCAAAGGAAGCGCTCGCTGCTTACTTAGATGTGCGTGGATCATTGCTGGCGAAGGCGCCCGAGCATAAGCGCGAGCCCCGGGCGCTGTTGCTCAATTATCAAGGAACGCGAATCACAACTCGCTCGATAGCGCGAATGATCGATAGGTATGTGAAGCAGTGCGCGCTCGCTCACGACATCAGCCCACATTCGCTGCGGCACTCGGTTGCGACTCATCTGTTGTCGGCTGGCGCCGACCTGCGCGCGATTCAAGAATTGCTGGGGCACGCGCGGCTCTCTTCTACTCAGATCTACACTCACGTGTCGATCGATCAGTTGATGCAAGTTTATGACAAAGCTCACCCACGAGCAAAGTTAGTAGTTCCGCCTTCAGGCGGAAGTCTGTAGCGGATTCGCTTTACAGGCAGTCTACGAACTTCCGTCTGAAGGCGGGACCTCGAACACGGGACTTCGAACAACTTGACGGGCTTCGTTCGAGCTTGTAGAAATCTGCTCGAATATGTCATCCCAGGCTCAAAGTCTCTCACTGCCGAAAATTTCGCTCGATGATTATCGAATCGCGGACGTCGATCGCGTGATGACGCCCGCGCTTGCGATCTATCCCGAGATCGTCGAAGCAAACATTCGCACGACGTTGCGGCTGATAGGCGGAGATGCAAATCGCTTGCGGCCACACGTTAAGACAGCAAAGCTCGCTTTCACGATGCGACGCTTTGTCGAACTCGGGATAACGAACTTCAAGTGCTCTACCTCGCTTGAACTGTTTACTGCCTGCGAGAGTGGAGCTGCCGATGTGCTTATCGCATATCCGCTCGTGGGCGCAGGCGCCCGGCGGGTTCGCGAGGTCGCCGCGCAGTTCGAACAGAAGAGAATTTCAGCGCTTGTCGAGTGCCACGAGCAAATCGGATCGTGGGAGGGAAGCAACATCGGGTTGTTCATCGACTTGAACCCGGGAATGAATCGCACCGGCATCGAGCAGGACCGTACTGCTGAGATCATCAAGCTCGCGCTGGCGATTCAGAACGCAGGGCTCCCGTTTCGCGGCTTGCATTATTACGATGGCCATCTCTCATCGTTCGATCTGCCCGAGCGCGAGAAGATCGCGCACCGGGGTTACAACCGTCTAATGGAAGTCGTGGAAGCTCTCAAAAGCGCGGGCATTCACGTCGTTGAGATCATCACAGCCGGAACGCCCGCCTTTCCGTGCACCCTTTCGTATTCGCCGTTCTCCGGCTCGCAGTTCATTCATCGAGCGTCGCCGGGAACGGTTGTATACAACGACTGCTCGAGCCTCGCTCAGCTTCCTTCGGATTATGATTACCGTCCGGCAGCGATCGTCATGACCACGGTTGTATCTCATCCGTCGGCGGACCGCTTCACCTGTGATGCCGGACACAAAACGGTTTCGGCCGATGCTGGGATTCCTAATTGCGCGGTGATTGGGCGCCCCGACCTCTCGCCATCAAAACCGAGCGAGGAGCATCTTCCGATTGATGTTACGGATGGTTCACCGGTGCCGTCTATCGGTGACGTGCTGTACCTCGTTCCGAGACACATCTGTCCAACCGTCAACAACTTCGATCACGCGCTAATTGTTGAGCGAGGGTGTATTGTTGGAGTGGAACGAGTCACCGCTCGCGGACGCGAAGGGCCCATCTGGTAATGATTGAAATGCGAAAGCCGGATCAGCGATTGGTCGTCGCCGCGGCTGCGGATTGACTGGCGCTGCTCGCTTTTCGCTTGTAGTAATCCGCGATGTAGCCTCTCATTCCAAACTCGGTCCAGCTCATCCCGTAAGTTTTCGCTTCGGCAATTGCTCGATCAGCGGTCCATCCGTCTTGTGAGATGCGATATACGGCGGCGATCGTTCCAGTTCTATCTGAGCCACGCTT
>DATFWM010000129.1:0-5902 GCA_035259295.1 Blastocatellia bacterium
AGCGACGGGATGCCCGACATCTCGAGCACAATCGCTATCATAACCCCGAGTAACACAAGTCCCCAGGGCAGCCTGTGACTCAGGATGCCTTTGATGATGTAGGACATCAGCACCGCTTTGGGCGCGTCGTACTTCGCAACATGCGAGCCGTCGGGTCTCACCTTGTGAGTTCCGTTTATCGCGGGATCTGCCAGGTACACCGGCACGCCGTCGCCGTTGACAAGATACTTGACGGCGTTGCCTCCCTCGCTGTCGCTCTTAAACCAAACATAGTATTCGTTGCTGTCAGTCGTGGCTTGCGGTCCTTCAAGCTTCTCGGTCTTTGGCTGATCCAGTCCGCCTTCCAGGTTCGAGCGATCAACTCTGAAATCAGCAGGAAAAGCGAGCGCCGGATCTGAAGCGACCGGAACGTAGACCGTTCCCGCGCTGTTCATCTTCAGCAGTATCGGGCCGAGTATCAGGGCCGACGCGAGCGCGCCCACAAGGATCGCGACTTGCTGATGCTTTGGCGTTGATCCCACCAGGAAACCCGTCTTCAAGTCTTGCGAGGTCGTGCCACCATTGGACGCTGCAATGCACACGATTCCACCGATCGAAAGCGCCGTGACGTAATACGCAGGCTTGTCCCAGCCTACGATCAAAAACACAAGGCAAGTCAGCAGCAGTGTAGCTACCGTCATGCCCGAAATAGGATTCGATGAAGAGCCGATCTCGCCGGTCAGCCGCGACGAGACGGTGACGAACAGAAATCCGAACGCCACGATCAGCAGCGCGCCCAAAAGGTTCCATTGCAAATGCAGCTGCGGGAAAAGCATTATCAACGCAAGCAGCAAAATGATTCCGCCCGCCACGACCTTCATCGACATATCCTGATCAGTGCGAGGCGCACCATTCGTGGCAGCCTGGCCAGCTCGAAAGTCGCTGATGCCCCCCTTCAGTCCGTGCCAGATCGTCGGCAACGAGCGCATCAGGCTGATGATTCCGCCGGCGGCGACTGCTCCGGCCCCGATGTACAAAATGTAAGCGCTACGAATATCGCCTGGGCTCATTTCGCTGATGGGCTTGCTGCCGGGCGGCAGCACGCCGCTTATACCCTCGCCGAAATACTTAATCGCCGGGATCAGGACCAGGTAGGCAAGAACACCACCGGCGCACATAATCGAAGCGATGCGCGGACCGATGATGTAACCCACGCCTAGCAACGCCGGATTGATCTCGGCTGAGATGGAACCCGCTTTAAAAGGCGCGCCAAAGATTCTTTCCGGCGTGTCCTTCCAGGTCTTGAACGCATCCATTGCCACCTTGTAGACGAAGCCGAGCCCGAGTCCGGTGAAGATCGGTAACCCTCGGACTTCAGCAAGAGGTTTGTCTGAGCCTTTCTGAGCCGCCTCTCTCGATTCATCGGAAGCACCGGCTTTGAGCACCTCGGCGCACGCGGTTCCTTCAGGATACTTGAGGTAGCCGTGCTGTTGAACGATCAAGGCACGGCGCAACGGGATCATCATCAAGATCCCCAGCAATCCGCCCAGCACCGCCACCAACATCACCCGAGTAATCTCGAGGTCGAAACCCAGAATGAGAATCGCCGGCATAGTCACCCCGACACCGAACGCAATCGACTCGCCGGCAGATCCCGCGGTCTGGACGATGTTGTTTTCAAGGATCGTGGCATTCCTCATACCGAGGTTTGAGAAGGCCCGAAACAGAGTGATGGAGATAACCGCAACCGGGATCGATGCGCTCACCGTGAGGCCGGTCTTCAACACCAGGTAAAGGGACGACGCGCCGAAGACCATCCCCAGCAACGTGCCGACGACGATCGGAAGCGGAGTGAATTCTGCAATCCTCACGCCCGCCGGAATATATGGGCGAAACACCGCCAAGTAGGGATTCTCAGGTTTTCTCTCGAGCTCGGCGCCGGCTTGAACATCGATGGCTTCAGTCGACATTAGACATAACCTCCCACAGGTTTTCGCTACAGGACTTCACACTGCAAGCACCCCGCGTTCCCACTCAAGGCTTTCCTAATGCTGTTTCGAATGCTGCAATTTTGGACGCGAGCGCGAAACAATGTCAATCGAAAAAGGCGGAATGTAGGATGCTTTCATCCGTTTTGATGTTCAGCGCTGGCCACGAGTTCGCTGTGTTGCCGATTCATGAGAAACGGGCTGCCACAAAAACAACAAGCCCCGACGCACGTAACGCGTCGGGGCTTGTCGGTGGACTGTTGGGATTGGCCCGGGGCCTATCCGCAAACTCGGATGAGCGTGCTGCTCCTGCATTCAGCAACGCAGTGGCGGAGTAATCTCGACGCCACCTGGGCCACGCTCAGGCCTCAGCCACCTCACCATTTCTTGAACTTATCATTGCGTTGGATCACCTCCTTTCTGGTGTTAGTCGCATAATAGCACAACGCGTTTTCGAGTCAAGAAAAAAATCGGCGGCGGGCACAAGTAATAGCGATATTGGCGTAGTCAAATGCAAGATGTTGCGATTCGCAAGGAATGCGTTGGTCGCCGGTTGTCTCCACTCAAAGGCTGGAGGCTGGAAGCATTGCTCGAAGGGTGGCAGTATCTGTCTGTGTCAGATAGAAAAATCAGAGTCTTTGCGACCGCAGATATAGGCGATCCGGCGCTGGAACGATTGCGCGAGCTTGGATACCAGGTCGAAGTCCATCCGCAAACCGATGCTCCGCCGAAATCGGTGATCTTGGAAAAGGTTCGCAGCGGAATCGACGCGCTCATCACCACCCTACGCGATCCCATCGACGAAGAGGTATTCGCCGGCGGCGCAGGAACATTGAAAATCGTCGCTCAGATTGCAGTGGGCTTCGACAACATAGACCGGGAGGCGGCCAATCGCTACCGCATTCCCTTCGCCAACACCGCTGACGTACTCACGGAAGCGACCGCCGAATTTGCGTTCTTCACCATGGGCGCGCTCTCGCGAAAGCTGCATCCATCGGAAGAGCTTGTCATAGAAAATAGATGGACCTCATGGCATCCGTATCAGCCCTTCCTTGGCGACGAAGTGACTGGCAAGACCGTGGCTGTCATCGGCACGGGCAGAATCGGTAAGGCTTTCGCCAAGAAATGCATTGGAATAGACATGGACTTGCTCTTGTACGATCCGATTCTCCAGGACCAGAAGTTCGTCGAGTTCGTGCGCCGTGAAATGGAGCTTAGATTCGAAGCCAGGTTCACACTAACACCCCGGTCGGTAAGCTATACCTCTTTTGAAGAAGCGCTCGAAGAAGCCGACTACGTGAGCGTGCACGTTCCGCTATTGATGCCCGGCGAATCGTCAACACCGACTCATCACTTGATGGACGAAGGGGCGTTCAAGCGGATGAAGCAAACGGCGTATCTGATCAACACGTCGCGAGGTCCCGTGGTCGACGAGGCGGCGCTCTATCAAGCTCTGATCAACAACGAAATTGCGGGTGCAGCGCTGGATGTTTATGAGAAGGAGCCTCTCCCTCCCGACAGCCCGCTGCGAGACCGCCGGCTCAAGGATCGTTTGCGATTGTTCCATCACTTCGCTTCAGGCACGCGCGAGACTCGGCTTTCGGCAGACCCGGATGTTGGAATGGCGGGCCGCGCAGTTCAGGCGGTGATTGATGTGATCGAGCGTCGCTACGACGGCGACCCGGCTAAAATGCCGTACGTCGTAAACAAAGAAGCTTTTCTTTCGTAGTCAATGCGTGCGGGTTTATCGCGCGCGCCGCTTGAAAATGTGACGATGCGACGTTAAACTCTAACGCGTATTGCCGGACGCGTTGAAAACGTCGGACCTCGCTGAGACGATTCAAACAGGAGTGATCGGGTTGACGGATCGCTGCTCACCTAGCATCCTGAATCAAAGATGGGAATCTTCACCGGACTGATAATTGAAGTAGGCAAGGTGCGTCGCGTCAATCGCCGGGCGGACGGCGCCTTCCTTGTTATCGAAGCGAAGAAAGTCTTGGAAGGCACACGCATTGGGGATTCGATCTCGATCAATGGAGTCGATCTCACCGTTGTTGAAATGGGCGAAGACTTCTTCGGCGCCGATGCTTCGCTTGAGACTTTGAGGCGCTCTACTCTGGATGAGCTTCGCGCGGGAAGCAGAGTAAACCTGGAACGCGCGCTTGCGGTGGGTGAAAGATTAGGCGGGCATATGGTTCAAGGCCACGTCGACGGAACGGGCGAGCTAGTGTCGGTGACGCCCGAAGGCAATGCTTACTTTATGAGGTTCAGGTTTCCTCGGGCGCTTGGGCGATACATTGCGATGAAAGGATCGATTGCCGTCGACGGCATAGGCTTGACGGTTGCAGGGCTGGGACGTGATTGGTTTGACGTCGCAATAATCCCACACACCTGGCGCGAGACGACCTTGTGCGATCTCAAGCGTGGCGACCGAGTGAACCTTGAAGTAGATGTGCTGGCGAAGTACGTAGAGCGATTGATGCAGCGGGATGAATCAACGCGTCAGAATGAGTTAACGATGGAATACTTGATCGAGCGAGGTTACTAGAGAAACGATGAATGATGAGTGCTGAATGATGAATAGTCAATTCATGAATACATTGGTCGAAAAGAAGAGAGATGAGTTCAAGAAGTCCTCAGACGAAAGGAAGAAGCGGGACTTGCGTTGGCGAACAAAAGCCTTTGCTCTCCGAATCATTCGCCTTTATGCATCCTTACCCAAAACAACCGAAGCTCGGGTTTTGGGAGGACAAATGTTGCGAGCGGGCACGTCGGTTGGAGCGCATTACCGGGAAGCCACGCGCGCTCGGTCAACCGCTGAGTTCATAAGCAAGATAGAAGGAGGACTACCGGAACTGGAAGAAACCGTGTATTGGTTAGCTTTTGCTCGAGGCCGAAATCGCCAAAGAGTCTGAAGTTCGAGAACTGCGTAATGAAGCAGAAGAACTGACTTCCATCTTTGTCTCGTCGGCCAAAACTGCGAAAGCGAATCGGTCTGTGCAGATTCATCATTCATCATTCAGTACTCATCATTTCCTGTGAGGACACATGCCATTTGCGAGCATAGCAGAAGCAATTGAAGAGTTCCGCGCGGGAGGCTTGATCATCATCGTCGACGATGAAGACCGCGAGAACGAAGGCGACCTCGCTTGCGCGGCGGAGAAAGTCACGCCGGAAGTTATCAACTTCATGGCGCGCAATGGACGCGGCTTGATCTGCCTTTCGCTCACCGAAGAGCGACTCGACGAGCTTCAAATCCCGCTGCAAGTCTCCGAGTCCGACAACACGGCTACTCGCGGGACGGCCTTCTGCGTTTCGATCGAGGCTAGGCGCGGCGTGACCACCGGCATCTCGGCGTCGGACAGGGCAACCACTATTCAGGTTGCGGTCGATCCACGAACCAAGCCTTCAGATCTCGCGCGGCCCGGTCACATCTTTCCGCTTCGCGCGCGCAACGGCGGTGTGCTTGTGCGACCCGGTCAAACGGAAGCAGTCGTTGACCTCGCCCGAATTGCGGGCCTCGGCCCGGCCGGAGTGATCTGTGAAGTCATGAACGACGACGGGTCGATGGCTCGCCTGCCGCACCTTCGCGAGTTCGCCCTGCAGCATCGTCTGAAAATAATTACGGTCGCCGATTTGGTCAGTTATCGAATGGCCAATGAAGTCCTGGTGCACCGCGCAGGCGAGGCGCGCGTGCCGACCGTGTACGGCGAATTTCAGGCGATCGCGTTCACCAACGACATCAATCAAGACACTCATTTGGCGCTGGTGATGGGTGAAATTGATCCCAACGCGAGCATGCCCGTGCGTGTGCACTCGCAATGTGTGCTTGGCGATGTGTTCGGCTCGTTGCGTGACGATACAGGCTGGCAGCTTCAGCGCTCATTGGAGCTGATAGCGGAAGAAGGCCGCGGCGTACTGCTTTACTTGAAGCA
>DATFWM010000130.1:0-7070 GCA_035259295.1 Blastocatellia bacterium
CGATTCAGCCATTCCTCCGGCTCGGAAGCGAAGGCAATTAACTCCAGGCTCTCGACACATTCACCAATCGTTACATTGAGCTAGTGAGCGTAAATCACACCCGCGAATCGTTCACCTCTTCGCTGCCGGCGAGTTGCTTCAACCAACAAGTCGACGTACGTGGACATCCATATACAGCTTGACGCTCACCTGAGTTTCCTTGACGCAATCAGCTTCTCTCTGAGAGCAGTGTCGGAAGCTCTAGACGCGAGTTCGTCGGCCTCCCGTCTTCGGCGCTCAATCTCTATGTCCAGTTCGGCTTGGTTTTGATAATAGTGTGCTAGTGCCGCGTAAATCTGAGCAATCGACAGGTGCGGATACTCCTGCTGCATTTCCTCGGCGGTCGACCCGTGGGCCAGCTTGTCCACAGCAATCTCGATTACCTTGGTCGTTGTCCCCGCGATCCGCGCCACTCCGCGATCGTCAATCTCAATGAGAGACGCAGCGATTGTAGACATAGCCTCACCTTCTTTGCAGCAAGTCTAACACGATGCAAAATTGAGAGGCTAGTTATTTTGAATCTGGGTTTGCATCTCCCGGTCTGCGAGCTTATCTTTAGTCAAACAGTGGATTAACTAAGCTAGCCTTCCCGCGTTAGGAACGTATGCAACGAATCACGGAACTCAACGTTAACGGTAGCAAGCTTCGGATCGACGCTGACGCCGATCGAAGCCTCTTAAGCGTCTTGCGCGATGATCTTGACCTGACCGGCAGCAAGTACGGTTGCGGCGAGGGACAATGCGGCGCGTGCACCGTGCTGATCGATGGGCAAGCGACTCGCTCGTGTATAACCGCGATCAAGTCCGTCGCCGGGAAACCGGTAACCACCATCGAGGGGCTCGAGAAGAATGGCCGCTTGCACCCGCTTCAGGAGGCGTTCCTCGAAGCTGACGCCTTGCAATGCGGCTATTGCACTTCCGGAATGATCATCTCCGGCTTCGCGCTGCTGAGCAAGAATCCGAACCCCGATGACAGAGAAATCACGCGATTCATGGAAGGCAATGTTTGCCGCTGCGGCACGTATCCTCGAATCATCACCGCGATTCGCAAGGCCGCCCAGTCGATGAAAGGAGGGGGAAAGTGAGCAAACAGGTTGCAGATGATCCGATCGAGCTTGAGCGTTACGAACTTTTCGCCGAGGCGGCATATAACTTCAACCTCGAACTCGATCGTCGCGATTTCTTCAAGCTGCTGGGCGGCGGCCTGGTGCTCGTGGTCGCGCTCGATGCTTTAGCTTCCCAGGAATCGGGCGGGCAGCGTCGCGGTCGAGGAGAAAGCGGGCCGAAAGAAATCGGCGGGTGGCTGCACATCGGCGAAGACGGCTCAGTCACCGTGTACACCGGCAAGGTCGAGGTCGGCCAGAACATTCGCACCTCGCTTACGCAAGCGGTTGCCGAAGAGCTTCGAGTCCCGATGTCGTCAATCAATTTGGTAATGGCAGATACCGACCTAACGCCGTTTGATATGGGCACGTTTGGAAGCCGCACGACGCCGACAATGGCTCCACAACTACGCAAGGCTGCGGCAGCCGCGCGCGAGATGTTGATCGATCTGGCGGCCGAGCAGTGGAAAGCCGATCGCGAGTCACTTGCGACTGCAGATGGGAAGGTAATCAATACACGCTCGAAACAGTCAGTCGAATTCGGCAAGCTCACCAAAGGACAGAAGCTGCTGAAGGTCATCTCAGATACCGCGTCATTAACCCAGGCCAAGGAATGGAACGTATCGGGTAAACCCGCATCGAAGGTCGATGGCCGAGCTTTCGTGACTGGAAAGCACCGTTACACTCCTGATACCAAGCTTCCCGACATGCAGTTCGGAAAGGTAGTGCGGCCTTCCGCGTTCAATGCCGCGCTTGTGACCGCCGACACGCGAGAAGCCGAAACAATGGCGGGAGTGAAAGTTGTCCGCGACGGCAACTTCATCGGCGTCGCTGCGCCCGATGCGCAAACCGCCGCGCGCGCAGCATCCGCAATCAAGGCCGAGTGGAAAGCTGATCCGCAACCGTCAGCAAGAGAACTTTTCGAATACCTGAAAAAGCATGCGAGTGAGTCGCAGCCGGCGAACGCGCAAGGCTCGATTGCCGAAGGCCTGGCAGCGGCAGACAAAAAACTACAGCAGACTTACACCGTAGCTTATATCGCTCACGCGCCGCTCGAGCCTCGCGCGGCCGTTGCTCAATGGGCCAACGGAAAGCTCACGGTCTGGACCGGCACCCAGCGGCCTTTCGGCGTGCGGAGCGAGCTTGCCGAAGCGTTTCGGATTCCCGAAGAGCGCGTTCGTGTGATCGTTCCGGATACCGGCTCAGGTTACGGGGGCAAACACACCGGCGATGCGGCTGTCGAGGCCGCTCGACTGGCTCGCGAGGCGGGCAAGCCGGTGAAGCTGGTGTGGACTCGCGAAGAAGAATTCACGTGGGCTTATTTCCGTCCGGCGGGAGTGATCGATATCTCGAGCGGTGTTCGCGACAACGGAACCATCACGGCCTGGGAGTTTCATAACTACAACTCCGGTCCCTCCGGAATCGGGCACCGTTACGACATCCCGAATCAGAAGATCGTGTTTCATCAGGCACGTTCGCCGCTGCGTCAGGGCTCCTATCGAGGGCTTGCCGCGACCGCCAATCACTTTGCGCGCGAGTCGCACATCGACGAGCTCGCGCGCGCGGTGAAGATTGACCCGCTCGAGTTCCGCCTGAAGAACTCGAAAGACGAACGCTTCAAGGCGGTGTTGAGCGCCGCAGCAAAAGCATTCGGTTGGGGCAAGGCAAAGAGTGGCAGCGCCGGTTACGGAATCGCTGCAGGCTTTGAGAAAGGCGGATACGTGGGCGCCTGCGCTGAAGTCTCGGTCGATCGCGCAACCGGGAAAGTCAATCTCGTTCGCGTCGTCGAGGCGTTCGAATGCGGAGCGATTGTCAATCCCGATCAGTTGAAGAACCAGATCGAAGGCTCGATCGTGATGGCGATCGGAGGCGCGCTGTTTGAAGCGGTCGACTTTGACAACGGCAAGATATTGAACGCTCGCTTCTCGCGCTATCCCGTGCCGCGTTTCAGCGACGTGCCCGCAATTGAGACCGTGCTGATCGACCGCAAGGACCTGCCTTCGGCGGGCGCCGGTGAAACTCCGATCGTCGGGCTTGCGCCTGCGGTTGGCAACGCGATCTTTGACGCGACGGGAATTCGGTTGAGGTCGCTGCCGATGGCGCCGAGTGGTTTGAAAGCCTGATCAGACTTGGCGCATGCGAGTCAGCGCGGCGTTAACTCTGTTTTGAAGCTCGGCTTCGTCGAGTTGTTTAAGCTTCTGGTCAAGCAACACGCGGCCTGCGACTGCGGTGAAGATAACGTCGGAGGCAGCCGCGCTAAAAATGATTGCAGCCCACGGGTCGTGGATCGGTGTGTTGTGAGCTCGCGAAAGGTCAATCGCGACCAAGTCTGCTTGCTTGCCCGGTTCGAGAGAACCGATCTCGTTTTCTAGTTTCAGCGCGCGCGCCCCGTCCAGCGTCGCCAGTTTCAAAAGCTGTTCGGCAGATGGCCGCTCGAAGTTCAAACAAGCGGCTCGGTGGACTAGCCCGCAGAACCGAGCCTCTTCGATCATGTCACAGCGGTTGTTCGAAGCCACACTGTCAGTGCCCAGTCCAACATTCAAGCCCGCTTTCAACATCGAACCGAGTGGCGCAATCCCGTGGCCAAGTTTCGCGTTCGACTTCGGACAGTGCGCGACGCGCGCGCCGTGCCGAGACATAACCGCGATGTCTTCTTCATCAACTCTCACGCAGTGCACGAGTAACGGACTCGTCTCCAAAACGCCCAGCGAGGCCAGATACTTGACGGTCGAAGTACGCGGGGCTCGCCACTCGATCCTTCGCTTTGTGAGGCCTTCGACAAACGGTCCGTCACCGGTGAGCATCATCTGCTGTTCGGCCTCGGACTCTGCGGCGTGAATGCACACGTCTAGGTTCTCTGACGTGGCGTACCCGGCCACGAACCGAAACAGTTCTGGCGACACTGTGTAGGGCGCGTGTGGCGAAACGCCAACTCGAACCAAATCGGTTTCGCGCGCGCGCATCTCGTCGACTTTTGCTCGTAGTACCTCAAGTGCGGGGGCGGCATCGCTCGGATTTGGGCCGAATGTCTCTCGGTAAGCAACACCACGCAGGCCGCTTTCAAGCAGCGCTTCGAAAGCGGACGCCGAATCCCCAGTGTCCGCGATTGTTGTTACGCCAGCGCGAACTGCTTCCGCCGCGCCCAGAAGAGCCGACGCCATTAAGTCATCAGTCGAGAGCAGTCCGTACTTCGTAGTTGTGAGTTTTACAATCCAATCGCGGAACGAAAGGTCTTCAAGGAACCCGCGCATCACCGTCAGCTCCAGATGACTGTGGGCGTTGACGAAGCCAGGCAGAATCGCCGCGCGGCCGAACTCTTTTCGTTCGCAGCCGACCAGGTCCGTGCGAGCTTCTACATCGCTTGTCGCTCCTACGAACGTGATTCGGCTGTCTTCCACGACGACTGCGCCATCGCGGATGGGAGGCGAGCTAACGGGCAGCACCCACTCCGCCATGTAGAGTTGCTTCGACATCGCCAGTGATTAGACAGGAAGGCGAATTGCGCAGTCAACGCGCGCTGACGGGAGCTGATCGAAGCCTTTATAATCAAGATCAACATCCGCGTGCGGAGAAGGAGCAAATGAAGAGTGAAACTAACATCTCGCAAGAAGGCGTGGCAGCCTATCCTGAGAAGTCCGCGCCCGCCGATTATCCTATCAATGAATTGCTACGCCGGCGCTGGAGTCCCCGCGCTTTTGAGGAAGGCAGGTCGGTCGAGCGCGAAAAGCTTCTGACGCTGTTTGAGGCTGCGCGATGGGCGCCGTCCTGCTTTAACGATCAGCCGAGGTTCTTTTTGGTCTTCGACGGGTCGGACGCGGAGGCGCTCGAGCGAGCGCGCGCCTGCCTGGTTCCCGGCAACGCGTGGGCCTTGAAGGCGCCGGTCCTGCTGCTCTCGGTAGGGCGCGAGACGTTTGAGAAGAACGGCAAACCAAATCGATGGGCCCAGCATGATGTGGGACTTGCTACTGAGAATCTCTTCCTGGAAGCGGTCGAGATGGGACTGGCGGCGCACGCGATGGCAGGTTACGACGCCGACCGAGCGCGCGAGGAGTTCGGAATTCCCGAGGGCTTCACGCCGATCGCGATGATCGCAATTGGCTATCCGTATCGCGGGAAGCTTGAGGAATTGGATGAGAAGCTACGCAACAAGGAACTGGCGCCGCGCGAGCGAAAGCCAATCGGCGAAATGGCGTTCGCTGGAAAGTGGGGCGTTGCCTATCCAGAAGTTTGAGTGAAACTCCTGCGATGTTTTGGTAAAGTCAGTCGGCTGAAACACGCTCGCTACCGTAAGAAAGGATGCCCGTTAGATTATGTCCAAGTGGGACCGATATGGAAAATACTCAAAGTCGATTCTAGACTGCATCGGCAGTACTCCACTGGTGCGATTGAATCGCGTCGTCAATGATCTCGAGCCGGAGATTCTCGTCAAGCTCGAATACTTCAGCCCGTCGGGGTCGCTCAAGGATCGAATCTATCTGAATATGATCGAGAAGGCTGAAAAGCGCGGCGATCTGAAGCCGGGTATGACGATCCTCGAATGCTCGACCGGCAACGCGGGAATTGCGTGCTCGTTCGTCGCAGCAGTCAAGGGCTACCCTTGCATCATCGTTATGCCCGAAGGCATGAGCGAAGAGCGCAAGAAGATGGATGTAGCGTATGGCACACAGATGATCTACACCTCTGGCGGAGAGTCAGACGTCGATCTCGCGCTTCAGAAGCTCGAAGAGATTCGCGGGCGAGATCCTGAGAAGTACTGGGTTCCTTCGCAATTCGACAACCCCGATAACATCAAGGCCCATTACAAGACCACTGGCCCGGAGATATGGGAACAGACGGGCGGCAAGCTTGACGCTTATGTCGGCACTCAAGGCACCGGCGGCCAGTTGACGGGCATCGGGCGCTATCTGCGCAAAAAGAAAAAGAAGATCAAGCTCTACGCCGGCGAGCCTGCCGAGTGCCCGCTGCTGTCGCGGCGCGAATGGGGCGAGCACAAGATCGAGGGCATCGGTGACGGGTTCGTACCGCGTGATCTTGACTTGAGTCTGCTGGACGGGATCGTGACGATCAGATCTGACGAAGCTATTGATATGGCGCGACGACTTGCGAAAGAGGAGGGAGTCTTCTGCGGGATTTCATCGGGAGCGAACGTCGTGGCCGCGCTCAAGCTTGCGCGCGCGCACCCGAAGATGAAACGCATCGTGACGATGATTTGCGATTCGGGCCAGCGATATTTTTCGACCGAGCTTTGCGGTTCGCCCAAGCACGTCGAGTCCCCAGAACGTGAGCATCCAATCGATGAGTATACGCGGCGCCAGTTGGATAAATACCAGAGCGAGTGGGAAATCATTGACTGATTGGCATTGACTATGTTCGAAATGCGACCCATCGGATTCGTTCGCAGCCCGTACTCTGAAACGTCTCAGATTCCTAGAGGTTGCGGCGCGAAGCACGAAGCGGAAGGCGTGCTTGAACTGCTCCCCGAGTTCGAAGAGGGTCTCACCGATATCGAAGGCTTCTCGCATCTGTTCGTGATCTGGGCGTTTCACAAAGCGGAGGGCTTCTCGCTCTTGGGCAAACCCCCAACTGACGACCGCCCTCACGGGGTGTTCGCCACTCGATCGCCGCGCCGCCCGAATCCGATCGGGCTAACGGTTGTGGAGTTGCTTCGACGCGACGGTGCGAGTCTCCACGTCAGGGGCATTGACATGCTAGACGGCACACCGATCTTGGACATCAAGCCTTACCTGTCAAGCGTGGCGGAGAACAAGCTCAGGCGAGGATGGCTGGCAGAAGCGGAAGAACGTCGAAGAACAGCATCCTAAGGGTTGAAGTCTGAACTTCCCATCATCTTCACACTGACTGACTACTAAGACAAAAGGCCGATACGCCGGAGTAGATCCTGGAAGCGCGGGTCCGAGTGCAGGCTGTC
>DATFWM010000131.1:0-2492 GCA_035259295.1 Blastocatellia bacterium
GAACGAGAGGCGCTGCTGGATATGCGTGTCGAAATCGATCGCGCGAGAGAGAAAGCAGCGGACGGCGGCGGCGGCAGTCCGTTAGGCCCGGTTTATCTCGTGCACCTGATTGCGTTCAGCGAAGCCGTCCAAGAGATCGAATACCTTGGCGTGCACGTCAAGGACTTTCGCAGCGGTCTGGTAGATTTTCCCTACGATCGCAACGGTCGGATAGTTTATCTTTGCTGGAAGCCGGACGAGGAAGAAATAGGCTGGTGGCACGAGACCGATGCGGGCTTCGCCGGACGTCAACCGCTAACGGATGAGTTTGAATAACTCTTACGAGCATCTACTCAACAACGCTCGATCCGTCATAAAAGATCATAATCGTGTCGCAACCCACACGCTGATAAGTCAGGCCGTGTTCGCTCAATGCTGCTTCAAAGGCCCTAAAGCTGGATACATCTCGCATTTCCAGGTTCAACTTCCTAAGCGCGTGACCTTGCTCCATTGGGCTGATCTCAAACCCGCATATTTGCGCAATCTGTTGAACAAACGCGCCGAGGGAAATGCTTCGCATAACGACATCAAGTCTTTTTATGGACTTGGGTGTTTCGCCTTTGAAGACGACCAGGGTCTTGTAACCGATGTACTCATAGTCGAGCTGATACTCTTTCAACAGGATCTGAAGCGCACGCGCGGCTGAAGAGTTTCTTATCCTCAGACTCGCTCGCGAGTTTTCGACTGCCGCGGCGACGGATGGATCGAAGTTGACGCTGAGACAGTCTTGCTCGGATATCATTTTGATGATTGAAGCAAGAGGCATCCCGCTGAACGCGTAATCGCGGAGCCCTGGGGTATCTTTATTGTCGTGTAAGCCAACATCCGCTGGCAGAGTCCTCGGTAGCAGGGCTATGACGCACACCGCGGCAAGAATGAGATTGCGACGGCTAACCCTTTGGATAGATCTCATTTCACTCCTAAAATCCGTCGCGCCAACCTTCACATTGCTCTGAGATTCTACTCATCAGAGCCGGTCGAACGATCGCTTCCTGACGGCGGAGTGGATAGTGAAAACCGAGGGACGGCGGGGAGAGGTTGCTTCATCAAAAGCTCAAGCCGTCGTGCGCGGTTCTTCCCGGCGCTCGGGCTCATCGCGATACCTGCGATCATCGTCTCGATATCTTCGATCGTCGAGCTCGCGATCATCGCCTCGCATTCCGGACTTGAAGTGGCGAATTCCCTCGCCAAGGCCTTTGGCAACCTCCGGTATGCGGCGCGCGCCAAACAAGATGATGATTATCAGCGCGATGATCAGCAGTTCGGGCATTCCAAGTGGACCCATGTTGTGCTCCTTAAGAATTGGTTTCTGATGAGCTGATTCTAGACCCCGCGTGAGAGGGTGTCAAACACAAACCCCTGGAGCCCTTTTCTTGCTTTTGGTTTTCCCAGTCGGTATCATAATTCGCGCCTACAGGCTATGCCCATTGTTACGAGTGACCGTCGCGGCGCTCAAAGCAAACCAGTCAGGCAAGCTTCTAAGATCGAGCGAATTCCATCTGCGCCGGCTTCAACTGTGAGGGTATAATACAAGCGGATGCCGTTTGAATGTCCAAAGTGCAAATCTCCTGTCGCTCGAGACGGGCAACGCTTCTGTTACCGGTGCGGCCAAGAGCTGAACGCTTATTACGATTCGCTAAAGATAAAGGTTGCTGATCTAGTGCCTTCTGACTCGTCTGAAAGCGCTGAGTCAAAACCCGCGGCACCCGCCGCCGACTCACCCTCCGCTCCTGCGGTTCCGACGAACACTGTAGTTCTGGACGCGCATGCGTTCGACACGGTAATCGACGAACCGACCGGCAAGCCACAGAAGGCGCTGTTGAAGATACTGCTTCCCACGGGCGACATATTCGATCGGGAGCTCGCGGGCGACGAAACGCAAATCGGCAAGGGACCTCGCAACGACATAGTAATCGCGGATCCAGCCGTCTCCACAGCACACGCCTTGATACGGTTGGATGGCAACGTCTACACGATAAAAGATACCAGCAGTCGCAACGGAACATTCGTGAACGGCGAACGAGTCGCCGACGAGCGTCGCCTGAATCACGGAGATGTGATCGGGATGGGTCTCTCGAAACTCACGTTTCGGCTCGGCGACTATAGTGAGACTGGCACGATAGATATTGACCAAATGGCAGCCTCACAGGGCCGCGCAACGCCACCTCCGTTGACCGAAGAGTCGCTCGCAAACGCAGTAGCCGGCGCCGGGCTTGCTTCTAAGTCCGACCTCGATCGGATTCGCGGAGATGGAAAGGGTCGACGTCTCTACCGAGCACTGATTGAAGAGCGAATCACAAGTGAAGAGAGCTTGCGCGACCTGATGGGTCGCACCTTTCAGATTCCGGTCATCGATCTAAAGACCGCGCGACTTGACGATAACGTTATAGCGGAGTTTCCACCCAAGCTCGCGCGTGAACAGCAAGTGTTCCCGATCGCCAAGGAAGCTGATG
>DATFWM010000132.1:0-6478 GCA_035259295.1 Blastocatellia bacterium
TCGCGGCAACCCAGATCCCCATCGAATGCCACTGTAGGCACTGGTCATATTGGCTACCGGCGCTCCCGCCGATGCCGCTTTGAACCGCGTGGTCTGCGTGACCATGTAAGCCGTCTGATACCCGCCCCAACTGTGTCCTTGAATGCCAATTGCTTTCTCGTCGACGAAGCCTTTGTCGACTACGGCTTGAATCGCCGGCAGCACGCACTTGAGCGCGCTTTGTCCGGGATGCCCGATCGTGTAAACGATGTCCGGTTCGAGCACGAGATAGCCGTTGCTCGCGTAGTACGATGGATTGATGTTGTTGCCGGGGCGCGGATCTACGAACCGATGCACGTTCTCCGAAAGCGTCTCGTAGATGTAGACGATCATCGGATATTTCTTGCTCGGGTCAAAGTTCTCCGGCTTGATTAACATCGCCGACAGCGGGACGCCGTCGAGATTCTTGAACCTGACAAGCTCCGACGTTCCCCAGATTAACTGCCCCTTCTGTGGATTGGCATCGCTGACTTTCTTGAGGTCTTTGAAGCTTGGCGACGTGACTATCAGATCGGGAAATTCGTTGAAGGTAGACGCGGTCAGCAAGTACACGTCCGCGTCCTTAGCTTTGGATGGCGGATTGAAGTACTTTGCTGCCATGATCAACTTTTCGGGAGTTCCGCCGCCGATCTTGCCGCGATAGAAACCCGAGTCTCGCGTCCACTCGTTCTCGGCTCGCAGCAGAAGCGGCTTCGTTGGATCGATTCCTTTTTCCTGTGGGTCAAGCTTCACATAACGAAGCTGGATCTTCTCTTTTCGACCAACGCCGTCGGTGAGATTCTTTGCGCCAGAACCATCGGGCGCCACCTGCCAGATGTCGTACTTGTCGTAAAGCAGAACGTACTTGTCATCCGAGGTCCAACCGGCATTGCCGTAAGATGGTGGAGTGCTCGGTGAATCGTGATCTTCGCGCCAAAAGTTCACGCCGAGGTTGCGGGTTAAGTTGACGATCTTGCCGTCGGGGATCGAGAGCGCGTTCCAATCTTTTCCATCGTAAAACAGCGCGTAACGGCCGCCCGGCGACCAAGTATTTGGAGGCACGTATCCGTCAAAGGCCCAAATGACCCCCCAGTGATGTTTCTTCATCGCTTGCTTGCGACTGCCGTCGGCGGTGTTGACGATGAACACATCCGCCGAGTTCGCGTCGTCGTCATAACCCACCAACGCTCGGTAAGGCCGATCATCAAGGCCCAAGGCCCAGCGGCCGTCGTTTGACGGATTGACCGCTTGAAGCGTTTGGTCCCCGAGCTGGACGTACTTGCCATCTGTTATGTGAAACACAGCGCGATAGGAGCGGTTTTTGTCTTGCTCGGCTCGCACCTTTTGCATCGGTTGGATGTAGTCGTCCTTCCAGCTCCACAAATCGACGGAAACTTTATCGTCGGCCGAGGCGTCATCGGCATCCTCTTTTTCGGGATCTGCTGGCGGCGCCACGCCGAAGAAAACTTTGCTACCATCGAGCGAGAAGTTGATCGGGCCTTTATCGCTGATGACGTACCCCGACTTGAAGTTCGGAGTCGTAGTCGAAACAAGCTCGCTTGCTGTTGTGGCCTTGCGATCCCAACGATAAAGCTTCAGTCGAGGCTGAGGCGACGACGCGTCGTCGCGGTCGCTCAAAAACGCAAGCTGCGTCTGCTTCTCGTCCCAAGTGAGCTTGGTGTACTTGCCCTTGCCGGCAAGCAATGTGACTGGTGCGTCAGTTGACGGCGTAGCGAACGCGAACACGCCATTGCTCTCCTCTTTCTTCGACGACACCGCGTATACCAGGCTCTTCGCGTCCTTGCTTATCGTGTATTCGAGCGCGTCGGCGAACGTGCGCTCGCTGCCGTCAGCCATCTTTCTTAAGATCAGATCGCTTCCGAATTCCTTCTTGTTGCCAGCCGAAGTCGCGCCCGCGCCACCGGTCCTCGCGCCTCTTCTGCCCTGATCCTCATCATTCTGCTTTTGTTCCTGCTTCGGCGAGTCTGATTTTTCTTCCGGCTTCTTCTCCTCGGGCTTCGGCTCGAGTCGGTAAGCGATGTAACTTGCGCCGTCTTGCGGCACCTCAAATCCTCTGACGCGCTCAATGCGAGTCACCTGCCCTGTGGACAAATCCATAATGCCCATCGCATTCTTGGGCATCTCCTCGGGCTTCTTCTTGTCCTTGCGCGCCTTGAGCACATCGGCCTTGTTCGGCTCAATGGTGAAGACAGCAAATCGACTGTCTGCGGTGAACGACGGCCGAGTCAGTCGCGACTGCTGGTTGAAGAAGGTCTGGGCCGCAGTCGGATCTGAAAGGTCAGGCGGGGGCGTTGGCGGACGCCAGCCGCGACCGTATCGCCATTCCTTGCCAGTCGCCAGATTGCGAACGACGACCTCGCCGTCCCCGTCCTGAGGCACGAGAGCATACGCGACGAACTTCCCGTCGCGAGACAGCGACTGCCCTTGAATGGAGCGCCAACCGTCGTAATCGTTGTGCGTCAGCGGACGCTTTGTTGCGGGTTGCTGAGCGGCGGCAGATGTTGAAATGAACAGCGCGAGTACGAACAGCGTTGTTAACTGCTTCCACACCGTTGCAGCGTTCGAGCGTTTCAAGAGGGGATTTCGCATTGATCGCTCCTTGAGGCAAGACCGAAGAATTGAATCCACTGAGTCGTAGACAATAATGCAATAGCTCACGCGCGTCCAGCTTCTTTGTGACTGTGGTTTCGGGTTGCGGCGATCATCGTCGGTTGATAGCCTTTAAACGGTTGGAACGTGGCTTTCACATCACGTTACAATGCAATGAATTCAAGAGTCTTTATAACAAAAGCGCGCGATGTTGCCGGATGGGTCACGATCGCCGCTTTCATTTGTATGTTCATCGCACAAGGAAGAATGGACTCCATGAATCCGCAAGGCAGTGGCCCGTGGCCCGAACTGTTGCCACGCCCGAGATCTTTTGATGTATTGCTTTGGGTTCGCAACGTGAGTCTGGCGGTTGCGCTCGTGGCCGGACTTATTTCGCTACCCAGATCGCAATCGGTGATAGGATTGACTCTCACAATAGGCTACTTTTTGTTGACATACTGGTTATTTGTGACGTACTGAACGTACTGATGATGGTTTCTACGCCGAAAGGAGTTGGTGATGAAGACCTTGCTCTTGATTCTCGCGCTGTTGGCGACGACTTGCGTCACAGGGTTGAACCTGACTTCGAATGCAAGTGCGCAGGCGAAGGAAGCTAACAAGTCGATGCTTGTTTCCACCGCGTGGCTTGCCGAGCACCTCGGCGACCGCTCGCTTGTGATCCTCCAAACCGGCAATCGCGCAAGCTACGACGCCGGCCACATCCGCGGCGCGCGACTCATCGAGATGTCGATGATCTCGACATCGGGGCCACTCACACTCGAGCTGCCCCCGGCCGACAAGCTCAAGTCGGCGTTTGAGGAGCTGGGAGTTTCGGACAGCTCAAGGATCGTCATTTGCTTTTCCGGGAACTCGATCACGCCCGCCACGCGCGCGTTCTTCACTCTCGACTATCTGGGTTTGGGCAAGCAGACGTCGATTCTGGACGGAGGCTTTGAAGCGTGGAGCGCTGAAGGACGACCCGTCACCACCGAAGCGTCGTCGGTAACGCGCGGAAAGATCACGCCGCGCCCTCGTCAAGAACTCGTCGTCGATGCCGCCTGGGTGTCTGCGAACTTGAACAACTCGAAGATTGCAATTGTCGATGCGAGAGACCCGCAGTTCTACAGCGGCGCAAGCGCGGGTCGCATGCCTCGCGCGGGGCACATTCCGACAGCCGTGAATATTACTTTCAGTCGCCTTGCCGACGCCGCGAACAAGTTCAAAGACTCGGCGACGCTTGCGAAGATATTCAACGAAGCCGGTGTCGCGCAGGGGAAACAGGTTGTCAGCTATTGTCACATAGGTCTGCAGGCGAGCCTGGTTTATTTCGTGGCGAAGTATCTCGGTTACGACGCGCGCTTGTACGACGGCTCGTTTGAAGATTGGAGCAAGCGAACCGAGCTGCCCGTCGTCGGCCCCGCGGCCAAAGATTAACTTCCCTTCTTCAGGAGTTATGTCTGCCATTCTCGTACGCTTACATTTCACTCCTAACGGAGTGAGGAAACACGACACATCGCTCTTCTACAAACATTGCACTCCTACGGAGTGCCTACACGTAAGTTTGTTAGAGAGAAGCCGCCATCGAGCCCGCCGTCATCGAGCTCGCCGTTACAATGGTTAGCACGGGCTACCGCGCAACAGACCTCACCTGCGCGGTGAAAGTTGAAGAGGCGCCTCGGGATTCAGACGGCAAGGGTCCTGCGCTTGCTGAGTTCGCTTTCTTGCTTCCTTCGCCGAACCTGACAGCGTGCGCTCGTCCAGACGCGCAAGGCCACAGTCAAGCTCCCTAATCCGACCCAGAAGTATCTCTACCTCGCTCCTCAACAACGCGACTTCGGGATCGCGCGCAGTCTGGCTGGCTGTTGAGCGCGACATCATCGCTTGCTGCTCGAGTGTTCTTACGCTCGATTCGATGGTGTTCAGCCGCGTCTCAAGCATGCTGATTCGACGGTCCAGGTAGATCGCATCCTGAGTTTCACGATGACCTTCAACTCCCGTTTCGAGGGTCGCGCAAAGAATCAACGCCGAAAGCGGAATAGCCAGTTTTCTCATTCGAGTTACCTCTTACAAGTATTAGTGCCCGAGGTCACGCGAGCCGCTGGCAGATTGTAACCTGCTCGCAAGAGTCTTATATCCCTATTCTAGACTTGAGGACGCAGTTGTTAAAGCGACATTCGCCGGAACTTGCAGCTTCACCGTGAGTTAAGAAGACAATTACCTGGCAAAGCTCGCTCACTTGTTTGGCAGATCGCGCTAAGTCATGTTGTCTAGTGGGTGTTGGAGGCCAACAGGTTCGCCAACGTCGCGTAATTGTAATTCTTCGCCAGGTCGAGAGCTGTCAGACCTTCCTTGTTCTTCGCTTTCAAATCCGCGCCCGCAGCAATCAGTTTCTCAGTAACTGTCGTGTCGCCGAAATCGATTGAAGCTGCGTACAACAGGGGCGTCATGCCAAACTTGTCGACGTGGTTCACCTTTGCGCCGTGCGCAAGAAGCGCTTGAACAACGCTTGCTTGATTAGCGATCGTCGCCCAGCCCAGCATCGAGATCTGATCATTGTCCACCTCGTTAGCGTCCGCGCCCTTGCTAATCAGGTACACGACCACGGTCGGATCTCCGAGAGAGATCGCATAGTTTAGCGAGCTTATCGGAAACTGTCCGATAAGCATCATTCGGTGGTCGAGCTTTGCGCCGGCATCCAGCAGCGCGCCAACCGTTTGCATATCCCCAGCCATAACGGCGAAGACCAGAGCTGAAGCATTATTACGAACCTCGACTCCTTTTTCCTCATTTGGTTTGGCGCCCTTCTTCAAGAGCAAGCGAACGACTCCCACATTTGCTCGATGCCGAGCGGCAACCATCAGCGGAGTTATGCCAGCTGCGGAGCGAGCGTTAACGTCGGCGCCGCGATCGATCAAGAGTTTGACTTTCTCGAAATCGCGCGCCGCAAGCATTAAAGCACTGGTTCCCTGGGCCGTCTTGGCGTTTGCGTTCATTCCGGCGTCGAGAAGTTTCTTGAGATCTGCCGCGCTCCCGTTTAGAGCTACTCGAATCCATTCATCTTTCTCTGCCGGCGCAACATCAGCCAGCGCCGGTCGTTTCGCGGTCTCGGTCCGCGAAGGAACCGCTTCGAGTAGCGCGCTGGCAGCCCAACTGGCCGCCATAATCGATATGAACTGATCGTGCTGAAACGGCGGGAATTCGGTGTTGACGTAAGGTGGGCTGACAGGAGCGGGCGGATGGAGGCGCGACCTGACTACCCACGAGCCGTCCGATTGCTGAGTGCCACGCAGGAATCGCAGCCCACGCTGATAAGCTGGATCGCCCGTCGAAATAGCGGCCGCTTCGCGCAGAGCGACAAGCACCTCCCCGGTCGAGTAAGCATCGCTGTTCAAGCTCGGTAACTGGGACCACCCGCCGTCCTCGCGTTGTTCGGCAATGAGCTCACGCGCGGCTTCCTTGAGGGTGTTTTCGTCGGCTCTGGCCCACTTTAAGCCGAAGAGTTGAAACGTTCGGTCCTCGGTCGTTCGTGGTTTGGTTTTAAGAAACCACTGCCTGGCAAGCCGCAGCCGAGTTTCTTTTTCAGCGTTAAGCTGCTCGGGCATATACTGACGCAGCGCCTCGGCGCAAACAGCCGTCGCCGTGAACAAGCTGTTGGACTGCGGCGGTCGGTCGTCAATCGTCGGCCAACTTCCGTCCGGGAGCTGACGAGAAGCGATGAACTGAGCTTCAGCGTCGGTCGCCGCGCTTGGACGAATGCCGGCCCTCGCGGCGGTAGTCAGTTCCCAGCCGTCGAACATCACATCGATGAAGTCGTAACCTTGAACGACGCTGTCGAGGTCTTTAAGAAACG
>DATFWM010000133.1:0-3869 GCA_035259295.1 Blastocatellia bacterium
TCCGGGCAACGGGCCGATTAATCAGCTTATCCTTGTCGCCTCGCATACCGGTTCAACAACCCACAGACGGAGACGCGATACAAGGACGTACGTTGCACGTCGCTTCTCCTGGCGGCGGGTATCGAGGAGTTCCGGTTTCACGACTCCACCACTCGTTTGCAACGCACGCCGGGGCTGATCCTTCGGTCCCGGCCACGGCTCTCGCTGATGTTCTCGGTCACAAGGACTGGCGCACCAGGATGCGTTACGCTCACGCAACCGAAGATGGTAAGCGGTGAGTCAGTGAAGTGCAGGAAAGGACCGGATAAAATGCCGGGTCACAAATCGGTCACAAAAGCAAAACAGGCAAGCATCGCGCTCACCTGTAAGCTGTTGAAAGGTATGGTTGCGGGGGCGGGATTTGAACCCGCGACCTTTGGGTTATGAGTAAAACGTTTAGATGGTCCGTTCTCTGTTTTGATAGGTTTAGCCGGACGATGATGGGTCTTTGTGGGCTGTTCTTGTGCCCCACTTATGCCCCAGCAGACCTGAGCTTGTGCTGTTGTTTTCGGCTACGGTCATTTGGTGTCACTTGTCCTCCGACACTGGAAGCCACTACAGCATATCTTACTGAAGTCGCAATTCGCGTACGATACACGAGGAAGGATATATCGATACAGTGGATCGGAAAGGCGAGCAAAGTAACGAGTGCTTGCGCGACTGCTTGACGCCAGGCCTCGCACAAGCACCCGTTCACCTTTGTCTGAGCCGTTCTAGAGGTCACCAAGGACTACTGGGTGACCACATCAAACCACGATTCGTAGTGGGATCCATCTCCGTTCATTTTAAGTTCCATAGCTTCGTGCCTGTTTGGATCGATACGAAAGTGGAACAACCGATCGCCTTGATGCCAGTCAGTTGTGAGTGTGCCGTTTCTGTTCTCTATGTGGACAGTAAAAGAGCCGAGGTAGTCGTCCGTATCAGTGATGTTAAATCCTAATTGGCCGAGAGCTGCCACGACTGCTCCTACGCCTGCTACGACCGGATTGGGAACCTTACTAGCAAGTATTCCAGCGATCTCTTGGAAGTCTAGCGAGTTGCCGCCGTCTTCCTCGCAGAATAGTACAGCCACATCCCAGCTTTCACCCGGGCCAAGAGTCTTCTGAAACAAGACCTTGTTCGTTATACAGTGAGAGTCTCCACTCGGATTGTCACAGGGTTGATTACCGTCGTTCATATCCCAATGACCGCTTGGCTCACCCACTGCGGGGCCCGGCAGTCGACGCACCGTAGGAGCACCGCTCCCAGTGGCATAAACAAGAATATACACTTCATCTGCTCCCAATTCAGTCGTCTTGAAACATTTGAGCTCACGAAGACGAAGTTGCGCGCTAACGTCCGAAGGCGTAGCGTGAACCACCGAAGACACCGCAGGGAACATCATGACGCTCGCAAGCAAAAGTGTGAAGCACTTAGTCATTTTTTCCTCCAAGTTAAGATAGAAGGGCGTGATCCAACTTAGGAAATCGTCGATGGGACTCGCGTCAATCTGCTCAAAGTACGAAACTCCCAAGTTTCCCTTTCCTATCGCTGCATTAATAGGTTACTTGCGCGGTTTTTGCCGAGTGTTGGTCCCTTGATTCCCGACCAACTGCCTGCACAACAACTAAGGCAGAATCGGCAGGCTTTTCCTATCATTTGAGTTCTGTACGGCGGAAAGATACTTAAGTGCTATAATCTCGCGCGTGCTGGACTCACCCCCAAACTCAGTAACCAAGTTGCTCATCAAGTGGCGGTCGGGGGACGAGGCGGCGCTGAATGAACTGATGCCACTGGTCTACAATGAGATGCGCCGCCTGGCGCATCAATACATGCGCCGCGAGCGTTCAGACCATACTCTTCAAACTACTGCACTGCTAAACGAAGCATATCTTCGGCTGATCGATCACAAGAATATAAACTGGCAGAATCGGGCTCACTTCATGGCAGTTGCTGCTCAGGCGATGCGCCGTGTATTGGTTGATTATGCGGTGTCTCGCAAGTCAATCAAACGAGGCGGAAATTGCCAACGAGTCGATCTGGATGAAGCAATGGGGGTTGCATTGCAGCGGGCGGAAGAATTGATCGGCCTTGACGAAGCTCTCAAGAGGCTAGCAGCGATGGACCAACGCAAGGCTCACGTTGTTGAGCTACGGTATTTCGGTGGTCTTACCGTCGAAGAGATTGCCGAGTTCTTTGGAATCGCCTCGATAACCGTAATGCGTGAGTGGGGCGCTGCAAAGGCTTGGTTGCTTCGCGAGCTAAGCAAATCCGACGTCGAAGAGAACGATGGACCAGCCTAAATCGTGAGCTGTACACCAGCGAACTACTGATAGAAGTCATTTGCAGTTTCGGCCTTATCGTTTTAGAGGAGCTAACATTGAGGCCTGAACGGTGGCAGAAAATCGACCGCCTGCTGCAAGAGACAATGGCTCTGTCCGAAAGTAGGCGGGCCGCCTTTCTAGATGAGGCCTGTGCGGGCGACTCCAAATCACGGCATGAAGTTAGGTCTTTGATTTCATTTCACAAAAAGGCAGCGAGCTTTCTCGAGACCCCGGCCCTGGAGTCTCTCCGAGAGATGTTCGTAGTTGATCCCGCCGAGGCTATGTCGGGTAAGGTGATAGGATCCTTCAAGATCGAGTCACATCTCGGTCACGGAGGTATGGGAACAGTTTACCTCGCCTGGCATCAGAAGCTCGACAAGCGAGTTGCGATCAAGTTCTTGCCACCTTACCTGGAGGCTGACGAACTCGCCAAGAGACGTTTGATACGAGAAGCAAAGGCGGCGGCCCAACTTGATCATCCAAACATCTGTGCCATTTATGATGTTGCTGAACATGATGAGCATCTGTTCATCGTGATGCAGTACATCGAAGGCGAAACGTTAGCCGACAGAATAAAGCGTAAGCCGCTCGACACAGTTGAAGCTGTAGACATCGCGATTCAGATTGCAGATGCACTTGTCCAAGCGCACTCGCACGGAATCGTCCATCGCGATATCAAGCCGCAGAACGTGATGATTACCTCCGGTGGGCAAGTAAAGGTTCTCGACTTCGGGCTTGCCAAAATGATGCAGTCGGTGGAAGCCGAGTTATTAGAAACGCAACGCGATAAGGGAACTGAATCAGAGCGCCTTGGCCCGATCTCAGTGCCTGGAATGATTTTAGGCACACCTGCCTATATGGCGCCTGAACAGGCGAGCGGAGCGCCCCTTGACGAACGCTGTGATCTTTTCTCCCTTGGGGTCGTGTTGTACGAATCAATCGTCGGGAAAGCGCCGTTCAGAGGAGACACTCGCCACGAGGTGCTCTTCCGGGTCATTGATTTCGATCCACCGCCGCCATCGACCCTGAATTCGAACGTGCCGCCAGCGCTTGACCAGCTCGTCGACAACGCTTTGGCGAAAGTCCCAGACTCGCGTTATCAGTCGGCGGAGCGAATGCTCGCAGAACTACGTGCCGTACGCAGACTCTTGGTACCCGAACCATTGTCGCTGAGAATTTGGACACACGTCGTTGGCTCAGTCAGCTCGGTGTCTGGGATCATGCGCAAGCCTTGGGTATTTGTCCCCGCTTCGGTCGTGGTGATTGTCCTGACAATCTTTTTCATTCCAACGATCGTTGGGTGGTGGCGCTACAAACCACCATCAGCTACATGTATGCGTTGGTATGAGGAGGGAACACACGCACTGCGCAACGGAGCCTATTATTCGGCGGCTAAGGCGCTAGAGCGGGCGGTTGACTCAGATGGTGCGTATGCACTCGCGCATGCAAGATTGGCGCAAGCTTATACTGAACTGGACTACTTTGATAAAGCTGGTCATGAACTAGAACGCGCCGGATCCATGGCAC
>DATFWM010000134.1:0-6602 GCA_035259295.1 Blastocatellia bacterium
CACCAGAACCCGGTGACCGGCGGAATCAGCCAGATCACCGAGCTGAGGGCGGGTCACAACGATGCATTCGGGAACTTCGTGGGAGCAACGGTAACGATCAATGACGGTGGGGGACTCGGCGGCGGAGTAACTATCGCCAACCGGTCGCTCATCAACGATCGAGCCACGTGCCCGGGTGTGGTAACCGACCTCACCACCCATGCGGTGATCTACAATCATCCCAACGAGCAGGCGCAAGAGCGAGTGCCTGGAGTTGAGAACATCAGGACTTTCCGGACGTCGCTCAATGTCTTGGGTGACGGGTTTGTTGAATCCATCGACAGCAACACGCTGGTGTCCATTTCTAACGGGCAGCCTTTCGGTATGAGAGGTCAGTTCATCCAGGTGCCGGTGCTTGAGGCCCCCGGCCACATTCGCGGCGGCCGGTTTGGCTGGAAGAACCAGATGCCCAGCCTGCTGTCGTTCTCAAGCGACGCGTACCTCAATGAGCAGGGGATAACCAACCGGTTCAATACGGCGGAGACTATTCCCAACACTGGAGTCGGAACAACCGGAGTGCTCTGCGATGAGGTGTCCGACAACCAGCCATGCACGAGCAATCCAGCCGTCAACTGCGGCGAAGACCCTGAGGAAGACATCAACGCCTTCGCCAGGTTCATGAGAGCCAGCAAAGCGCCCTCGCGCGATACCAGACTGGCGGCGACTACAGATGCTCAAACCGGCTCGGCTCTGTTCGACCAAATCGGCTGCAACATCTGCCACGTGCGCAGCATCACCACTGCGCCCGCCGGCACAGTTATCAACGGCGGAGCATTCACGGTACCCGCCGCTTTGGGCAACAAGATCATTCATCCGTTCGGAGATTTCTTGTTGCATAATGTGGGAACTGGTGATGGCATAGTGCAGAACGGCGGGCAGTCGACCGCAAACAAGATGCGCACGGCTCCCTTGTGGGGCATGCGAACGCGTGACAGGTTGATGCATGATGGTGAAGAGCTGACGAGAAACGAAGCCATCCTGCGCCATGCAGGAGAGGCTGCTGGCGTGATCAACAACTACATTAACTTGAGCACGACGCAGAAGAACCAGCTAATCACATTCCTCAACTCATTGTGATTAGAGGGTGTTTTGGTTGTTTGATTTTTTCAGCGAGGCCGGGAGGACCTCTCGACCTCGCTGAATTTGGAGTCTGCCCGCATTCTTCGATCCTGCGAGCCTCGGGGTTTTTGCGGATATCGATGCTTTCGAGCAACTCCAAGCAAAGATTCGCAAGAAACCGAGTCTGAAATACGAGAGGGGGCTTGTTATATGTCACGCGACGGAATGCGCAGATTGTTGTCTTACATCTTAATCGCGTCGATTGCTTGCTGGCTATGCGCTTGCGCTAAGCCGCCCGAGGAAACAAAGGCGGTTCGAGCGGAGCAGCCGGTAGAATCAACGCCAACACCAACGGCGCCAGCTAATCAGGTCGCGCAACCTGTGGAAACTGCTACTCCGGTGGCCGACAAGCCCGCCAGCCTTCCGCCGCCGAAACCAGACGAGGTCAAGAAAGCGGTAACGCGGGTGTTTCAACAAGTCGCAACGCTGGACGTCGCTCACAGTCCAAGCTTCGTGGTTGGCGACTTTAATGGCGATGGGTCCGAGGATCTCGCGGTTTCCGTGACGCCGAATGAAGGAATGCTAATTGAGATCAACAACGAGCTGGCTAATTGGATCTTCGAGGATCCGAAAAAGGTTTCAATTCCGGGAAAGACCCCGGCTGCGCGAGGCCCCTCCGCCAATCAGATGCGAGCCCGAGCCGAGAAGGGAGACACACTTCTGGCAATCATTCACGGCTATGGCCCGAAGGGATGGCGCAACCCGGAGGCCAGGCAAACCTACGTGCTGAAGAATGGTGCGGGCGCCGGCATGAAAGCCCAGAAGGTGACTAGTCTGCGAGACATCAGAGAGCTTCCACTGCTCAGAGGTGATGCAATAGGACAGACTATTGGCGGCGACTCCGGTTTTATAATATGGACCGGCGCCAAATATGCCTGGTATTCGCCGGGCTTGAAATGACTCGGGAGTAAGCCTCTAGTTGCTTAGGCGGTTAGCTCTTCCTTCCCTTTCAGAGAGACAGGTTGTTGGAAATCAACAATGTCTTTAAACGGCAGGTTCAGGTCGCCGAAGTCCGGGCGGTAGTATTCGGAGGCCGAGTCGAAGTCTTGCATCCACCCTTCTTCGATGCCCAGCGACTCGAGCTGCTCGATTGCCGTCAGCCATTCGCTCCAGCGGATCTTTCGCGAGATTAAAGGGTAGCGCTCGTTTCCCACCTTGTTGGTCGGGAAGTATTGCGCCATCAAGCTAACCGCAACCTTGGGCGACAGCTCGGCTCGTATCCAACAAAGCGATTCATAGATGCCAGCAATGTCATTGGGCAGCACCAGCAGTCGAATTATCAAGCCTCTTCGGACCAACCCGCTCTCGTCGTATTCGAGCGCGTCGCCCATCTGTCTATGCATTTCCTTGATGGCTGCGCGTGAATGGCGAACGTATTCGGTGACTTTGGAGTACTCTCGGCCCGCCTCATCGTCACTGTACTTGAGGTCCGGCAGATAAACGTCGACGATCCCGCCGAGCAGCTTCAACACCTCAACGGAATCATAGGCGTTTGTGTTATAGACGACAGGTAGGCGCAAGCCGCCCCGCGCCGCAATCGCCAGCGACTTCACCAACTGCGGGGCGAAGTGAGTCGGCGACACCCAGTTGATGTTGTGGCAGCCTCGACTCTGAAGCTCAAGGAAAATCTTCGCCAGCCGTTCGAAAGAAACTTCATTCAATCGCTGCTGTTTGAAAGTCTGGCTGATCTGATAGTTCTGGCAGTAAACGCAGCGCAGATTACACAGGCCCAGAAACACATTTCCGGCGCCGTTAATGCCCACCAGCGCCGGCTCTTCGCCGAAGTGCGGAGTATAACTCGAAACAATCGGCAGCAGTCCCGAATAACAAGCTGCTACCTCGCCTTCAATACGGTTGACATCACAATCGCGCGGACAAATCCGACAAACGCGAAGCATCTCCATCAATTGGTCAGCCCGCGCATCCAGTTCGCCGCTCTTGAGGAGCTCAAGATAAGAAGGTTCGTTCATTTCGATTCAGTGTAAGCATCACAGTGCTGGAACGGCAAGGCAACAACTAGAGGCGGCGGATTTGATCCGTCGCCTCTTTTGTAAGAACACAAGTAGTGTCCGGCGGTGTTTAGCGCTTCAGTTGAATTTTCACTGCGAGGACGGAGCCATCCGACATTTGCCTGCCTCTGACTTTGACGGTGGCGCCGACGACGAATGTCCCGCCTTTGGACTGAAGCCTGGTGTCGGCCGTGACGTGTACGACCCGCCCGGAAACCATCCAATCTCCTATCAGGGTCCCGCCAGGCGGTAAGCTTTGAATCGTTCCCCTGAACACGGGGTCTTCTTGCTCGCCCTCGCCCTCGATTTCGATCTTGCTCGCATCGATTGAACCGTCGACGCGCATTGAGCCGTGTACCTCGGCCCTCTGCCCGACCACCGGAGTGCCTTCGATTCGCGTCAAAGAGCTGACGTGTACGATTTTTCCGCCGATTCGCCAGTCGCCGATAAGCCCTGTCGTAGGCAAGTTCTCGATCACTCCTTGAAACTCGACAATGTTTGGCTTGACAACGATATGTTTAGCGTCAATCGAACCGTCGGTCCTTTGCGTTCCGGTTACAACTACCATTGCGCCCATAATAACCGGGCCAGCTTCCGCAACGATCTTAGTCGTGGATGAGACGTGAACGATTTTGCCGCTCACCATCCAATCGCCTATTAATCCGGTGGTGGGGAGCTTCTCTATAGTTCCGGTGAATTCAACTTCGATTTCTTCGGCGCCCTCCAAGACTTCAATCTCCTTAGCATCGATCGATCCGTCCGTGCGCAGGGTCCCTTCGACTTTGACCATCGCACCCATCCGTACGAGTCCCTCCTCTTGATCGATACTGGTTGTATTGTTCACGTGGACGGTCTGGCCGCCCACGACCCAGTCACCAATGAAACCTGGAGTGTTGGGCAGTTTCTGGATGACGCCTTTGAATTCTACTTCGTTATCGTCATCAGCGAGCCCAGTGACAACAGAGAACGCGCCAAGTGCCAGCGCAAGAATTGCAACTACTCTCAACCACTTGCTGGTCATCATAAACCTCCAAGATTGATGACGCGGTCCACTCATGTTAGTCAGAGCGTCCCGGACGGAAAAAAATACATCCCATGAGTACACACCCATTAAGGAAAAGGCGGCCAGAGAAAGGAGTTAAAAGTTCTCTGGTTCCGAGAATCGGCAAAACGTGCAAGAACGATGCCAAGCGGATCGGTTGACAGCAGACGGGCCCAACCCGTAATCTCACCCCGAAACAGTCCGCATTCAATGCAGTAGCAAAGGTACTCAAAGGATCCACAGATGAAGGGCACTCGCTTCCAAGGCTTTTCGGCACAGCTGTTCCGATTTCTTTCTGGGCTCACTGAAAACAACAACAAACCGTGGTTCGATGAGCACCGGCGAGAGTACGAGGCCGAGGTGCTTGGACCCATCAAGGCTTTCGTTGCAGAACTGGGCTCGATTGTTCATATGCTCAACGACGATATTGAGACTGAGCCGCGGGTGGGGCGCACCATCAGCCGAATAAGCAACGACATGCGCTTTCACAAGAATCGTCCGCCTTACCGCCCGGTGATATACGTGTGCTTTGCGCGACGCGGCGAGAAATGGTTTTGCTCACCGATACTTTATGCGGGCATCTATCCCCACGGCGTTTCGATAGGATTCTATCCGGGTGGCCACGGAGAACTGCGCACGGGGCCCATTCAGGAAACGATTCAGAAGAACTTGCGAATGTTTCAGCATTATCTGGACGAGCGTCGCATAGCGAAGTCGTATTGGGAGCTGGCCGGGGCAGAGAATGGGAAGGTCACGAAATGGCCGCTTCCTAGAGCCGCCCGAAAATGGACAAAGCTCGACAGCTTTACAGTTGGCGAGCACTTTGCTCCTAATGATCAAATGGTTCCACGACGCGAGTTTCTCGACGTCGCGCAAAGCATTATTCTCGATCTTTATCCGCTTTGGCTTTTTGCGTCGAGCGAACGATTACGAGCTGATCTGGAGTTGTACGGCGAGAACGCTAAACTGCTTGCTCGTCCGCTCAGTAAAGCAAATTGAGAGTGATACCTGATTCGCGACCCCGTGATTCGGTGAGGACGTCACCCATCACGTATCACTCATCACGAATCACTTCTCATTTCCGAATTGAGCTCTCCACCGAAAAGGAGCACAACTCCCACCAGATACAACCACAGCATCAGAGTTACGACGGCGCCAAGACTCCCGTAAGTTGCGCTGACGCTCGCGACTCGCAGATATAGGGAGAACAAAAGCGAGCCGATCACGATCCCGATCGACGCAAACAGCGCGCCGGGCCACACACGCTCTTTCCTTCGCTTGAGGTCCGGGCCGAAGCGGTAAACAAGAACGATGCCGCCCATCAGCAGCGCAAAACCAACAACGTAGCCAATCGCACTCGAAACTGCCGCAAACATCGGGCCAGCGTTCAACGCAGCGCCAAGCCAGGATCCCAGTAAATGCCCAAACATGATCAGCAATGATCCGCCCGCAACCAGCATCGCAAGCGCAAGCGTCAACCCGATCGCGATCAACCTCCGCTTCCAAAACGGTCGCGTCTCTGTCGCGTCGTAAGCGGTGTTCAGCGTGTCCATCAGCGAAGCCACTCCGCTTGAAGCCGCCCACAGTGAGCCGATCAGCCCAACCGATAACAGTCCTCCACTGCGATGGCTTACAATGTCGGCAAGCCAGTCACGCACAAGCTTCATAACGTCAGGCGGGGCTACTCTTTCTAGGCTGCGAATGAGGTTGCCGTGGGCCGCGCCCGGAAGGAATCCGATCACGCTCGTCAGGAATATGAGTAACGGAAACAGGGCTAGAAGAAAATAATAGGAAAGCTCGGCGGCGGTGCCAAAGAGATTGTCCTCCGTTGCTTCCCGCCACGTCTTCAACGCGAGCTGCTTCAATGTTGCCCGGCTGGTCAAACCGCTGAGCCTTTCACGCTTCTTCCAGCGACGCTGGCGATCACTACCGCAAGCTCGGCCGGCTCAAACGGTTTCGCGAGGTGCATCTGATAACCCGCCGCCAATGCTCGCACGCGATCTTCAGCCCTCGCATAAGCGGTTAAAGCTATGGCAGGCGTCTGAGCTCCACGTCCCCTGTCACGCGCCCTGATCTTGGCTATAAGCTGGTACCCATCCTCACCAGGCATTTCGATATCGCTGACAACCACGTCCGGCTTGAAGTCGTCCATCGCTACCAGAGCCTCGGCGGCGCTTGAGCAACACCTTACCTCCGCTCCAAACTCACCGATCATGATCTCGAGCATCGCCAGCGTGTCAGGTTCATCGTCGACGATCAACACTCGAAGTCCGTCAAGCCAGGGGCGCGCGGCGAGCGTGATGCTTCCGCCGGCCGTCGGGTGAACTCGCGGCAATTCTCTCACCTCTCCGTGCACGATCATAATCGGAAGATTCACAGTAAAGGTCGTCCCC
>DATFWM010000135.1:0-3540 GCA_035259295.1 Blastocatellia bacterium
CCACCTTCTGGCCGGATTGGGCGAGCAATCCCGCGATGGGAATCCCGATCGCGCCGGCGCCGTAGATCACGTACCTCGGCTTTTCAATGTTCATGGTCTCAGATAATATCGCATTGCTCGCCGAGCGTCAGTACCCCGAGCGGTTGCGAGCGTGGTGAGAGATGATCGTCGAAAGATCAACCCAGCAGCCAACTAAGCTGTACTATGACCTTTACGTGCCCGATGGCGACTCGAACCCCAGACCGCTGCTCATTGCACTCCACGGTTATGAAGGCAACAAGGAATCGATGATGGCGCTCGCCCGAAAAATAAATTCGAGCAACCTCATCATTGCGTCGGTTCAAGGACCGAATGCCTTCTTCGCGCGTGACGGCGAACCAGGCAAGACCAGCAGGCCTAAGATTGGGTTCGGTTGGATGATGCAATATAAAGCCGATGAGACGATCGCGCTTCATCACCGCACCTTGCGATCGATCATTGAAGAGATTGGGGCCGAGTATGCAGTCAACCGCGCGGCAATCTTCTTGCTCGCGTTCTCGCAATCGGTTTCGCTGAACTACCGCTTCGCATTCACACATCCGGGAACGGTTCGCGGCGTAATCGCTGTGTGCGGCGGAATCCCAGGCGACTGGGATCAGGATAAATATCACAAAAGCGAAACGGACGTTTTGATAATTGCCGGCGAGACCGACGAGTTTTATCCCCCGGAGCGAACGCTAACTTTCAAAGACGCGATGGCGCAGCGGGCCCGCGCAGTTGAATACAAATGCTTTTCCGTGGGCCACATCTTTCCGCGCGAGTCGCTACCGCTCATCAACGAATGGATCAAGGAGAGAATCACACCGAAATGATTAGTCCCCTTATTCGCCCGACCTTCCGTTGTGCACTTTCTATCGCTCTCATCTTGACCAGCCTGGGTGTCGGCTCGGGCGCTCCAAGATCGGTCGAGAAATCGAAAGTGATCGTCAGCGCCATCATTATCGACGGCAGCGGCCGACCTGGATTTCGCGCCAACGTTCGAATAGTCAGAGATCGAATCGCAAAAGTTGGCCGTTTCGCGCCGAGGGCAGATGAAGAGATCATTCAAGCGCGCGGGATGATCATTGCGCCGGGTTTCATCGACATTCACAACCACTCACAGGAAGGTCTCGAGCGAGAGCCGGTCGCAACCAACCAGGTCTCGCAAGGTCTCACGACGCTGGCGCTCGGGCCGGACGGTGGCTCGCCGTGGCCTGTCGCCGAATATCTGAAGAAGCGTGAAGAGCAGAAGATAGCCGTGAATGTGCTCTCGTTCATCGGTCACGCTACCGTGCGCCAGCAGGTGATGGGCAAGGATTACGACCGCGCCGCCACGCGTGAAGAAATTTCAAAGATGGCCGCTTTGGTAGATCAGGCGATGCGCGAAGGCGCGTTTGGGCTGTCGAGCGGCCTCGAATATGATGTCGGGCGCGGGGCCACAACTGAAGAGCTGATCGAGCTCGCGCGCGCGGCGTCGCGTCAGAGCGGAATCTACATGACTCACATGCGGGATGAGGAGGAAGGCATGCTCGACGCGCTGGCTGAAGCGATTCGGGTAGGAAGAGAAGCGCGGCTGCCTGTCCAGATCTCCCACATCAAGATGGGCAATCGAAACGTGTGGGGTCAGGCTCACAAAGCGATCGCTCTTGTGAACCGCGCGCACGGGGCGGGATTGGATGTCACAGCAGACTGTTATCCCTACACCGCGTGGGCTTCGACGATCACGGTGCTTGTGTCGAACCGCCATCACGAAGATAAACAAGAGGTTGAGAAGGACCTTCAGAATGTTGGTGGTGCAAGCCATGTCTTGGTCACCAACTGCCGAGCGCATCCGGAGTTTGAATTCAAGAACCTTGAAGAGATCGCCACCTTGACAAATACGACTGCGGTCGAAGCATATCAGCGAATCGTTCACGACGGCGGCGCGAGCGTCGTGTGCAGCTCGATGAACGAGGCTGATATGGGTGCGTTTTACGTTCAGCGTTGGGTGATGGTGGCCAGTGACGGCGGAATAGGCTCGCGGCATCCGCGCGGATCGGGAACTTTTCCAAGAGTGCTTGGCAGATTCGTCCGCGAACAGCATTGGTTGACGCTTCCAGCAGCAGTGCGAAAGATGACTTCGCTGCCGGCTAAGCGATTGGGGCTGACTGATCGCGGATTGATTCGTGAAGGAATGAAAGCCGATCTGGTGATCTTCGATCCGAAGCGAGTGATAGACCGCTCGACTTTCAAAGAGCCTCAGCTTCTGTCGGAGGGCATCGAGCGTGTCTTGGTGAACGGCGAAGCCGTTTGGGAAGGCGGCAAAACGACGGGCCGGTTGCCGGGCGAAGTGATAAGGAAGCAAGTTGGCCCGTCGAAGCCGTAGACAATCTGAAAAGATATGACTGAGAGCCAAACTTGAGGCGAGAGGAATGTTCTTTTGTTATTAACACCTCACTTCAGTGAGGTGGAGCTGCGGGAGGTCGGATTCTCCTTAACTGTTTCAACAGTTTCTTAGCTTGCTGAGTAAACCGTTGAAACGGTTTCGCAATGCCCGCCCTCGCCAACCACCCAACTGAAGAAGTTGGGTGTTAATGAGAAGCCTATTTGGCCTAATGCCAACAGCCGCACCAGTGTCAAGAGAACGGTTCGTTAGACGTCTCGCACCCCAGCGGGGTGCAATGTTTGGATGGCGCACGGCTAGCATTCCCCCTTTCACATATTTGAGGCTGGCACATTGCACCCCGCCGGGGTGCGCATCGCACCCAAACTGGCTGTCCTACAAACATTCAACTCCTCCGAGTTGCCAGTGGAGACATCGCTGAAGATCCGAAAGGACATAAGGGATATGAAACACAAACTGATGCTTTCGCTGCTTTGCCTCATTCTTCTCGCTGCGGCGCTCGCCAGAGAGGGCTCGGGCTCGCAAACCGAAACACCACCGATGCCATCTCAAAGGCTCGACCCAAAGATTCAAAAAATCGTCGCTGAGATTTCGGCAGATCGAATCGCCGAGATTCTCAAGAAGCTCGAAAGCTTCGAAACGCGCAACACGCTGTCGGATCCGTCTCAGCCCAATCGCGGAGTAGGCGCGGCGCGACAATGGATCTTCGATCAGTTCAAAAGCTACAGCCCTCGTCTCGAAGTGAGCTTCGACACTCACATCATTCCGAAAGCCGCGCGCATCTACAAAGACGTCGAGCTCCGCAATGTGGTCGCGATCCTTCCAGGCAAGATGCAGCAAGCCGCCGATCGCTGGGTCATGATCACCGGCCACTACGACACGATTAACCTGCGAGTGCCGGCCGAGATGCGTCGCGATCCGGCGAAAGCCGCCGAGCTTCCGGCTCCGGGAGTCACCGACGACGGCAGTGGAACGGCTTGTGTGATGGAATGCGCTCGCGTGATGAGCCAATACGAATTCGACGCGACGCTGGTGTTTGTCGCCTTCGCCGGCGAGGAGCAAGGGCTGGTCGGAGCTCGCGCGATGGCTAAGCGGCTCAAGGACAAAAACCAAACGATCGAAGCAGTGTTGAACAACGA
>DATFWM010000136.1:0-2769 GCA_035259295.1 Blastocatellia bacterium
GAACTCAACCGCCATTCCGCTTCGAACTCCGCTCTTGCAGTGAACCACGATGTCTTCGGCGGTCGAAAGCTCGTGAAGTCTCTCCGGCAGGGTCGCTCGCGGGATCAAACGCGATCCCTTGATTCGCGCGATCGCGTATTCCTCGGGCTCGCGCACGTCGATCAAGACGAAGTTTTCTCCGCGGTCCATCTTTGATTTGAGCTCGAGCGGTGTTATCTCAAAGTCCGAACCGAGGCTGACCTGCTCGTGAGGCGTCACGCCGCAGAACTCGTTGTAGTCGATCAGCTCGTTGATTGTTCTGTTTGGTCCGCAGATCGGGCACTCGGGATTTTTTCTGAGCTTCAATTCGCGAAACTTCATCTTGAGCGCGTCAAAAAGCAGGAGCCGTCCGATCAATGAGTCGCCGCGGCCCAGGATGAGCTTCACCGTCTCGATCGCCTGGATCACACCGATGATCCCGGGAAGGACTCCAAGAACTCCGCCTTCGGCGCAGCTCGGGACGAGACCGGGCGGCGGAGGCTCGGGATAAAGACACCGGTAGCACGGACCTTCCTTCGCGAAGAACACCGTGGCTTGTCCCTCAAAACGGAATATCGATCCGTAGACATTCGGCTTTCCCAACAGCACGCAAGCGTCGTTGACCAGATACCTCGTAGGGAAGTTGTCGGTCCCGTCGACCACGATGTCGTACTCTTTCAGAATCTCCATCGCGTTCTCGGACGTGAGCGCCGCTTCGTAGCCTTGAACTTCGACGTGAGGATTTATTTCGCCGATGCGCTCTTTTGCCGACTCCAACTTTGGACGGCCGACGGTCGAGGTCGAATGAATTATCTGGCGTTGAAGGTTCGTGAAATCGACTACGTCGAAATCCACGATTCCCATTTTTCCGACTCCGGCTGCCGCGAGGTACAACGCCAAAGGAGAGCCAAGCCCTCCGGCACCGATGCACAGGACCTTTGCGGCTTTGAGCTTCTTCTGACCCTCCAGCGCCACCTCGGGCATGATCAGATGCCGGCTGTAGCGCAGGATCTCGTCACGATCCAGCTCGACGTCTTCGGCGGTCGCGGCTGATCCGCCGGCAATTGACGGCACGATGCTCAACACGTCGCCGTCGCGAAGACCGGTCGATCCCCTTTCCAGATACCTGACGTCTTCATCATTCACGTAGACGTTCACAAAACTGCGGAGCTGGCCGTCTTCGCCGTAGAGATGCTTTTTTAGCACCGGATATTCGGTCGTCAATGCCGACAACGCTTCATCAACCGTTTGCCCCGAGACCGCTACCGCTTCTTTGCCGCCGGTGAAGGCGCGAAGAGCAGTTGGAACTTGTATGCTGATTGACATGAAACTCCTTAGCCTCGCCTCTTGATCTTTTTTTATCACGCCTGTTCGAGCACAACCTCTTCGCGCTCGAACTTGTCGTAGTTTGGTTTGGTAAACGAATTCAATACCGTAGCCCTTCCTTTTTCAACCGACACGATTACATAAGACTCTCCGGGCCAGCAAGAATGATCCAGATCAAATCCCGATGGGAGTGCCGGGTGGTCGGGATGCGAATGATAGTAGCCGATGATCCCAAGACCCGAAGCCTTCGCGGCGTCGTCCGCCCGCTTGTATTGCGCGGGAGTGATCAGATAACGATTCGCTCTCGACTCGACGCGGCCGTCCGGAGTTCGCGCTCCTTCCTCGTCCTTCCACTCGTTCTCGGCCCGGTAGAGTCCGAGCAGCAGATTTGCTCCTTCCCTGAACGCGCCGAGCAGAAAGCCGCAACATTCGTGAGGATAGGTCTCCTCACCGTGAGCCTTGATCTGATCGAGCAGCTCTTGTCTCGCCTTTAACGCCATTTCTGCTCCGCGGCTACAATCGAAGCCGACGACAACCGAACTTAGAACCGAACCGACTCCGCCGGTTTGACGCTCACCGCATGCTCTCCCGCATCAAAGCCGTCAAGCAGCGAGTTGTGATGCTTTATTATCTGAGAAGCGCTCAGATTGTCATCGTCCACCGTAGTGTGAGCGTCGCTTACAAGCGTCACATCGTAACCGAGACTGACCGCGCGACGACAAATCGTATCGATGCAGTATTGCGTAGCGCAGCCGGTGACCACCAGATGACCGATGCCTCGCGTGTCCAACTCGCGCGCAAGCGAGGTCTCGAAGAAAGAGTCCGATGCGCGCTTTCTCACAACCGGCTCGCCCTCGGCCGGAGCGATCGCCGGGTGAATCTTCCAACCCGGGCTGTTTGTCTCGAGCACGTGCCCGGAATCTCCGTCGTGCTGAACGTACAACACTGGAGCACCCGCACCGCGAGCCTTCGACAAAAGTCCGTTTATCGTCTCGACAACTTCCGCGCCCTTGAAGGCGTGAAGCCCGTCGATGATACCGACTTGCACATCAATAACCAGTAACGCTGTTCCGCTGTTCACAAACCTGTCCTCATTGAGCTTCCCAGAATTTCTCGCTCAGGTACTTGTCTCCGCCGTCGGGGAAGACCGTCACTACGACGCCCGACTCGATTCGGGCGGCAACCTCCAAAGCGGCTGCCAGAGCCGCTCCCGCCGACACCCCAACAAGCAAGCCCTCTTCTCGACCGAGCCTTCTGGCGTGGTCGTGCGCCGCCTCGGTTCCTATTTCGAGATTCTCATCCGCGAGCTCCGAATCATAAATGCCGGGCACTATCGACGTTGGCATGTGCTTCAGGCCTTCCAGACCGTGAAAAGGTGAGTCGGGTTGGAATGAGATCACCTTTATCTGCAGGTTCAATTCCTTG
>DATFWM010000137.1:0-5969 GCA_035259295.1 Blastocatellia bacterium
TGTGCTTCGCTACGTGAGAGAAAAGGGAATCGAACCGGTTGCAAATGGGGGAGAGCCCGATCAGAACATAGTCAATCTCGTCGCGAGTTTTCAGGACAAAGTGATTCGTTCGCTGTTGGCCCGATTGCGAGCGGCGGTGAAGCGGCATCATCCGCGAACGATCATCCTGGCCGGAGGCGTTGCTTGCAACAGCGCGTTAAGGGCGAGGGTAAGCGCGGAAGACTTTGGCGCGCCCGTCTATTATCCGAGACCGATCCTGACAACAGACAACGCCGCGATGATAGCGGCTGCAGGCTGTCCGAAGCTCTTTCGTGGCGAGCATCACGGATTCGAGTTCACGGCGCTTGCTTCGATGAAGCTGGAGAATGTTTTTCTGAAAGGGTACGAGGTCCCCGCCAAGCCGAGGTATAAGATTTGATGCTCGTAGTAACGAATTCATTCGTTATTAGCCCCCTAAACGAATAAATTCGTCACTACGAGACTGAACTTTTGACATGTTCGACGCGGACAAGATCTTCATGCGGCGCGCGCTCGAATTGGCGCGGCGAGGCGCGGGGCTGACGAGTCCCAACCCGATGGTCGGCGCAGTGCTCGTGAATGAAAGCCGCGTCGTCGGCGAAGGATATCATCGTTACGATTCGGTCAAGCACGCCGAGACGCATGCGCTGGAGGCGGCGAGAGAATCCGCGCGCGGCGCGACACTTTACGTCAATCTCGAGCCGTGTTGTCATCAAGGGCGCACTCCACCTTGCACTGACGCGTTGATTAACGCAGGGATCGCGCGTGCGGTCGTTGCAATCAAAGATCCAAACAAGCGAGTTGCTGGACGCGGAATCGAACAACTGCGCGAAGCGGGCATCGAGGTCGACGTCGGGCTACTCGAAGACGAAGCGCTGCGACTCAACGAGAGCTACATCAAATTCGTCGGCACCGGTTTGCCGTTTGTTCATGGAGTGATCGAATACTCGGCCAATTCGTTAGCGCGCAATTCCGACTGGCGCCCGTCGAATGAATTCCTGCGATTAGTTTCCGAGTACGATGCGCTGATTCTCGGCGGTCGCGCGGAGTTGAACAGGCTCGTGGCCGATGCGGCCGTCGGACGCGAACGGCATCGCCAACTCGTCGTAGCTGTCAGTAACGAAGAGCACGAGCTTCTTCGCAGCTTACGGAAGCGCATTGCCAGCAAGAGTTCGACCGTGCGATTTGACGCTCGGCCTGCGGCCGAAGCCGCCGGAAACGTCGTGAGTCTGATTGGAGGGGCTCCCCGCGGCGTGGAGCGTTCGCAGCTCCGCTCGCTGCTCACAACGCTTGGACGCATGAACGTAACAAGCGTGGTCGTGCTTCCGGGATCGCTCGACCTCGGCGACTCGTCGAACTTCGAAGAACTCGACAAAGCAACGCTCGTGATTCCCGGGAACGAACAACGCTTCGCCGCTCCGTGGGTTTACGGCGACATAGAGTTCGATCTTGACGACGTAAGCGTGACGGCGGCCCACGGCTGTAGCGAGCTTACCGGTTATCCCTCGTTGCGCGGAGTTGCTTGATAATTTTGATCAAGGCCAAGAAAAGTCTGGGGCAAAACTTTCTGACTGACCGCGGCGTCGCGCGACGAATCGTCGACGCGGTCGCGCCTCTTCCAAAAGACATAGTTATCGAGATAGGCCCCGGAACCGGCGCGTTGACTCGGATGCTGGCAGAGCGTTGCGGGAAGGTTGTCGCTGTGGAAATTGATGCGCGTCTGGTCGACGAACTGCGGAGCAAGTTTAAAGCCGAGAATCTTTCGATTCTCAACGCTGACGCGTTGAGCGTTGATTGGGATGAGATGATCGCCGAAGCAATATCGAGTTCACGCGTTGGGCGCGGAAGTAACCCCGACGAAGGCCGCGTGCGAATCGTAGCTAATCTCCCTTACTTCATCTCGACGCCCATCATCGAGCGGCTGCTTTCGCTTGGACGCCAGTTGTTTGATATGACGTTGATGCTCCAGAAAGAAGTGGCCGATCGAATCACGACAGGGCCCGGCAGTAAAGAGTACGGCTATCTGTCAGTGATGGTGCAGTATCACTGCGACGCATTGAAGTTGTTTGAGGTTCCACCTTCAGCGTTCACGCCGGCGCCGAAGGTTCGATCGGCAGTTATCAGACTGACTGTTCGCGAGCAGCCAAGAGTCGAGGTGGCGGATGAGAAGAAGTTCTTCGCGTTCGTGCGGGCCGCGTTCGCGCAACGAAGAAAGACGATCCTGAACAACTTGAAGGCTGCTGCGCGAGCGCTCGAATTCACCAGCGGCGTGGAATCGGCTGTGGAAGCCACTTCCGTGTCGCCACAGCGCCGAGCGGAGACACTGTCGCTGACGGAATTTGCCGCGTTGTATCAGGCGCTCTATCGGCGGTTATAGCCTGTCCTGCGAGTTGCACCCTTCTTGCTATAATCTGTCTTGGCGCGACATGTCAGAAGATAGACTCGAGATAATACCATTGGGTGGCGTCGGCGTGTTCGGCATGAACATGATGGCTATGCGCTGCGGCGGCGAAGCCATCATCATCGACGCGGGCATGGGTTTTCCCGAAGAGGACGCGCCCGGCGTCGATATCGTCATACCTGACTTCTCGTTCATCGACGATTATCGCGATGAGATTTCAGCGATCGTTCTTACTCACGGACACGAAGACCACATCGGCGCAGTGCCGTTTCTTCTAAAAGAAGTCAATGTTCCTGTCTACGGAACTCACCTCACGCTTGCGCTGCTCGAGAACAAGCTCGGGGAGCATCAACTAACGCCCGCCCTTCACGCGGTTGAATCGAGAGACAAGGTCTCGCTCGGCAACTTTGAAGTCGAGTGGATACACGTATCGCACAGCCTGACCTCCTGCACGGCGGTAGCGGTTACCACGCCAGTCGGCGTCGTCATTCACTCCGGCGATTTCAAGATCGACGAAACACCCGTGATCGGCCCGCCGACTGATCTCGAAAGACTGAGCGAATACGGAGACCGCGGGGTGCTTGCGCTGTTGGCCGATTCGACCAACGCTGAAAGACCGGGCCGCACACAATCGGAACGCGCGGTCAGCCCCGCGCTTGAAAAGATCTTCGACGAGGCTGAAGGCCGGATAGTCTTGAGCTGCTTCACCAGTTCCGTTCACCGAATCCAAATTGTGCTCGATCTCGCGCGAGCCCACGGGCGAAGAGTCGCGCTGCTCGGCAGAAGCATGTTGCGCAACGTTGAGACCGCCGACAGCCTTCGCCAGCTCGACGTTCCAGACGGCATTTTCGTGAGCCCTTCTCAGGCGCGACAAATGGACGACGACCAACTCGTGTTGCTGGTCAGCGGGTGTCAGGGAGAACCGATGTCGGCGATGGCGCGAATGGCGACGGACCAGCATAAGAACCTCTCGGTCGATGAAGGCGACACCGTGGTCCTCTCCGCTCGGCAAATTCCCGGCAACGAGCCGGCGATTTCGCGATTGATCTCACACTGCTACAAGCGCGGCGCCCAAGTGATCGACAGCAGCGTTGCGCGAGTTCACGTGTCTGGTCACGGGAGTCAAGAGGACTTAAAGATACTGATCGAAGCCACCAGGCCAAAGTTCTTGGTTCCGATTCACGGCGAGCATCGCCAGCTTTATCGACATCGTGAGTGGGCGGCGACCACTGGTTTGGTGGAGCCGCAAAATATCGTCGTGTTTGAAAACGGCGACGTGCTGGAGCTTGCCGATTCGCGCGCGGAGGTAACTGCCAAGGAGTTCGTCGGTCGGACGTTCATCGATGCGAGCTACGAGCGCGTCGAAGACCTGGTGGTCCGCGACCGCAAGCATCTCTCGTACGACGGCATCGTTGTGGCAATCGTCGCGATCAATCCGACCTCGGGCAAGCTTGAGTCGGAGCCTGAGGTGGTGACGCGAGGATTCATTCACGAAGAAGAGTCAAGCGAGATGGTTGTGGAGCTGAAGCAAATTGTCGAAACAACGGTGACAACTGCCGCGCATGAAGAGCGAATAGACTACGCCGTGATTAAGGAAAAGATCCGAGTTGAGATGAAGCGGTTTATCCAAAAAGAAACAGGCCGGCGACCGATGATTATCCCGGTTGTCGTTGAGGTCTGACAGTGAGCAGGTCTGGAAAGCGACGGATTCTACTTGGAGTTGTCGCCGCGCTTGTGCCCGCCCTCGGAGTGTACGCGTCGTGGATTGAACCGTACTGGATTGAAGTCACCCATCATCGAGTCGCCCCCCATTTAAGCGCGCCTCTGAAGATTGCGCACATTACTGATCTGCATACCTCCCACGTTGGGCGTCGAGAGCGTCAGATGCTTCAGATACTCGACGGCGAACGGCCCGACTTGATTGTCATCACAGGAGACTCAATCAACGTCACTTCCGACTACCCTGCGTTTCGCGAAGTGCTCGCTCAGCTTCACGCGCCGCTTGGTGTTTGGGTGGTTAGAGGGAATCACGAGGATTGGTGGCCGGTCAAAAACGAGCGGGAATTCTACGAATCGGCGGGAGCGAAGCTGCTGTTGAACTCGAACGCGCAGGTGCGCGATGACGTCTGGCTAGTCGGGTTCGACGATCTGTTCGCGGGATCTCCCGATCTGGGAAAACCTCTTTCGGGACTGCCAGACTCGGCTTACAAAATCGCGCTGTTTCATTCGCCGCTTTACTTTGAGCAGATCGCAGGACGTTGCGATCTTGCGCTGGCGGGTCACAGTCACGGAGGTCAAGTGCGACTGCCGATCTTCGGACCGATGTGGACCCCTCCTTACGTCGGCGAGTATTTCGAAGGCTGGTTCGAGAAGCGCGGGACGAGGATGTACGTGAGCCGTGGTGTCGGTACGTCGATTTTTGATGTGCGGTTTTGTTGCCGGCCTGAGATTGCCATTGTCACTGTTGGTGACTGAGTCGGTCTAACTGGGGTCTTTCTCCACATCTGTCGCTTTAAGCCTCCCGCCTTTGCCTCACCGCGGAGGAGCGTGCGCGTTAAGTCGCCGTCGCACGTGCGCTTGCGGTGAGCTTGTCGTCAGCCTCTCAGGGAACGCATCTTGCTCCTGCATTGATTGCATAGTTTGAAGGGCCCCGCGGGATGCGTCTCACGCGCTCCGAGCAGAGGGTAGGAAATGTCAGCAAACAAAGATCTCTCTGTCTTGATAATCGATGACGAGGAGCCGATCCGCAAACTGCTGTCAATTTATCTCTCAGATCGGTACCGCTGCGTTAGCGCCGCAACCGCGGATGAAGCACTCGAACGGCTTGCCGAACACGCCTTCAATCTGGCTTTGACTGACATTGCGATGCCGGGCACCAGCGGCATCCAGTTATGTCAGAAGGTTCTGCAATCCTTTCCAGAGACGGTTGTAATAATGGTCTCCGGGATGACGGACATCAACTACGCAATCGAAGCAATGCGCAACGGCGCGTTTGACTATGTGACCAAGCCCTTCGACCTGCAACAGATATTGACGGCCGTCGACCGCGCGCTGCGTTATCAGATGCTGATCTCCGCAAGACGCCATTACGAAGAATCGCTGGAAGAGACTGTGAGGCTACGCACCACTGAATTGCGCGATCTGAACAAGGACCTGAACCAGATGCTCGAGGCGCTTTATCGAAACTATCGCGCGACTCTGCGCGCGCTAGCGCGAGCGCTTGAGGCGCGCGACGTAGAAACTGGCGGGCATTCCGATCGCGTCGTCGCCTATTCGCTGCGACTCGGCCGAGAGCTGGGGCTGACGCACAAGGAGCTGATCGGGCTGGAGCAAGGCGCGCTGCTGCACGACATCGGAAAGATAGGCGTGCGCGATTCGATACTTCTGAAGGCCGGACCGCTTACCGCCGCGGAATGGGTTGAGATGCGCGGGCACATCAACCACGGGCTTCGCATCATCGGCGGCATAGATTTTTTGCGGGGCGCGGCGCCGGTGGTCCGCGAACATCACGAGAAGTACGACGGCAGCGGCTACCCTGCCGGAATGCGCG
>DATFWM010000138.1:0-3704 GCA_035259295.1 Blastocatellia bacterium
GTGGGCGAGTGCATTCGCGCAGCAGACGGCTCAGGAGCAAACGCAACCTCCAAAGGCGCGTCCGCGGCCTCTGACGTTCGCCGAGCGTATGAAGCAATATCTCGCACGCACCGGGGCGACAATCGATGAGAGCAAAAGCACGTCGGACATGATCGTCTCGAACGCAGCGGACGCGAAGGGCGGAAAGATCACCGTCGTTCTGGTGAACGACCGACGCCGAAACCTGCTCGGCTTTTACATTTACAACTTCGGGAGCGTGAAGAACGCGGCCAACAAGGAAGAAGTCTACAAGTATCTGCTCGAAGCGAACGATGCGATAACGATTGGTAGCTTCTTCGTCGATCCTGATGAAGACATCGGCTACAAGTATCTGGTGAACGGAGCGCAGACGATGAGTCAGGCGGCTTTCGAGTCTACGTACTTCACGATGACCTCGGTGGCTCGCGAACGCAAGCCGGCGATTCGTCGGTTGCTCGGTGGGAGCGGGAGGGAAGACAAGCCACCGGACGCGAAGAAGGCGGGGCAGGAGAAACCGCAGCTTCTTTAGTGCTTGTACGGGCGGGCCTCTGTGGCCGCCCGCACTGCGCGACGCCGTTGAATTGGAAAGAGGGCGGCCACGGAGGGCCGCCCCTACATCCTGAATGAACGAGCACAACGTATTTAAAAAACTCCTGGCCGAGCGCATCCTCGTTCTCGATGGCGCGATGGGCACGGCTATACAGGCGCGCCATCTCACCGCTCAAGACTTCGGCGGCGCGCAGCTTGAAGGCTGCAACGAAAACCTAGTCATCTCTCGGCCCGATGTCGTCCTCGACATTCATCGAGGCTATCTCGAAGTCGGCGCCGACATCATCGAGACTGACACCTTCGGCGGCACCGCAATCGTTCTCGCCGAGTATGGACTGCAAGATCAAGTTCACAAGCTGAACGAAACCGCCGCGCGACTCGCTAAGCAGGCGGCGAGCGAATACTCGACTGCAAACAAACCGCGATTCGTCGCTGGGTCGATTGGGCCAACTACAAAGGCCATCTCGGTCACCGGCGGAGTGACGTTTGATCGGCTCGTCAAAGCCTTTCACGATCAAGCGGCGGGACTTGTCGCCGGCGGCGTCGATATTCTCATTGTCGAGACTCAGCAAGACACTCGCAACGTGAAAGCCGCGCTCATCGGAATCCGTCGGTTGTTTAACGAGATCGGATTCAAAGTCCCAGTGATGGTCTCCGGCACGATCGAAGCGATGGGAACGATGCTCGCTGGCCAGACAGTCGAGGCGTTCGCGACCTCAGTGATGCACGCCGCCCTGCTGTCCATAGGTTTGAACTGCGCGACTGGACCTGAGTTCATGACCGATCGCATTCGCAGCCTCGCTGAGCTTGCCGAGACTCGCGTGTCTTGCGTTCCGAACGCTGGGCTGCCGAACGAAGAAGGCGTCTATCTCGAAACTCCGGAGAGCATGGCCGCCACGCTTGAACGCTTCGTCGACCACGGTTGGATCAATATGGTCGGCGGTTGTTGCGGGACGAATCCGAATCACATCCGCGCGCTTGGGCAGATGGTTGAAGGCAAGCGCCCGCGCGTTCCCAAGAAGCATCATCGCGCCCTTTTTTCAGGAATCGACTTCGTAGAAGCCAACGATGATCAACGTCCATTGATCGTCGGCGAGCGAACCAACGAAGTCGGCTCACGCAAGTTCAAGCGCCTGATCACCGAAGAGAAATATGAGGAGGCGGCGGAGATTGCGCGGCAACAAGTCAAAGGCGGGGCGCAGATTTGCGATGTGAACTTGCAGAACGCCGACCGCGACGAGTTGTATGATGTCGATCGCTTCTACGAGCGATTGATTCGCGTGGTGAAAGTCCCGATTATGATCGACACGACTGATCCAGTTGCCATCGAGCGTGCGCTGACTTACTGCCAGGGCAAATCGATTATCAACTCGATCAATCTGGAAGACGGTCTTGAGAAATTCGAGCGAGTGACGCCGCTCGCGCGCAAGTACGGCGCGGCGCTGATCGTCGGCTGCATCGACGAAGACAAACAACAAGCACAAGCAATCACACGCGAGCGCAAGCTCGAAATCGCGCGCCGGTCAGTGAATCTGCTGACCGAGAATTATGGCATTCGCGCTGAAGACATCATAATTGACCCGCTGGTGTTTCCGTGCGCGACCGGCGATGAAAACTACGTCGGCAGCGCGGTGGAAACGATTGAAGGCGTGCGGTTGATCAAGCGGGAGATTCCTCACGTCAAAACGATTCTCGGCATCAGCAACGTTTCGTTCGGCTTGCCAGATGCGGGACGCGAAGTGTTGAACTCAGTTTTTCTCTATCATTGCACCAAGGCCGGACTCGATCTCGCGATTGTCAATTCAGAAAAGCTCGAACGCTACGCCTCAATTCCCGAAGAGGAGCGACACCTCGCTGAAGATTTGTTGTGGAATCGCGGCGACGATCCGATCGCTGCGTTTGCGGCGCACTTTCGCAGCGCGGCTTCCAGACACAAGAAGAAAGCGAGCGATCTTACGCTCGACGAGCGACTGGCGAATTACATCATCGAGGGCACAAAGGAAGGCTTACTTGCCGACCTCGATCTAAAACTTAAAGAAGCGGCGCCGCTCGACATCATCAACGGGCCGCTGATGAGCGGGATGAGCGAAGTCGGACGCCTGTTCAACAACAACGAGCTGATTGTCGCCGAGGTGCTTCAAAGCGCTGAGGCAATGAAGGCCGCCGTCTCTTACCTCGAACAATTCATGGAGAAGAGCGCCGACTCGTCGCGTGGGAAGATCATTCTCGCCACCGTGAAAGGCGACGTGCACGACATCGGCAAGAACCTTGTCGACATCATCCTGTCAAACAACGGCTATCAGGTGATCAACCTGGGCATCAAGGTCGCGCCGGAGGTTTTGATCCAAGCAGTGCGCGAGCATCGACCGGATGCGATTGGATTGTCCGGCTTGTTGGTCAAGTCGGCCCAGCAGATGGTGCTCACCGCTGAAGATTTGAAAGACGCGGACGTCGACTTGCCTTTATTAGTCGGGGGCGCGGCGCTTTCGGATCGGTTTACGCGAACCAAGATCGCGCCGGCCTACCGCGGCACGGTTGCATATGCGAACGATGCGATGAACGGCCTCGACCTGCTGAATCGTTTCATGGACTCGGAATCGCGCGCGCGACTTGAAGCTGAGCTGCTCGACAGAGACCTAGGGATGGCAGCTCCTGCTGCGCAAGTTCTTCTCGACGAGACCGCGCAACGCAGCTCAAAGGTTTCGCTCGACGTTCCGGTTCCGCCCGTGCCCGATCTCGATCGTCACGTTGAGGAGATTCGCGATCTCGATGAGATATGGAGCTACATCAATCCGCAGATGCTCTATGGAAAACATCTTGGCTTTCGTGGGCGGTTTGCGGACGCGCTTGCATCGGGAGACATCAAGGCTCGCGAGCTTGAAGCGAAGATCGAGCGCGTCAAAGACGAATGCCGCGCGGGTGCGATGCGTATCAGAGCAGTTTGGCAATTCTTCGAAGCGGAGCCGCAAGGCAACTCGATTCAACTGCTTGTTCGCGAGTCGCCGGTCACGAAATTTGCCTTTCCGCGCCAGCGCAAGGAAGACGGCCTTGCCTTGAGCGACTTCGTTTTGCCGCAGAGCCTGGGCGGAGAACGGGACCATGTCGCGATGTTCGTTACAACGGCAGGCGAAGGCATT
>DATFWM010000139.1:0-4751 GCA_035259295.1 Blastocatellia bacterium
AGAACTCCAAAAGTTGTTATTATCTGGCATTTAGTTTGAGCCCGGTCTCATTGGCGAAAAGATTAGAGATGAATCCAGACCTGTCAGACAAGATGACCCTGGGACATTACCGTATCCTGTCCAAGCTTGGCGCGGGCGGGATGGGAGAAGTGTTCCTTGCCACCGACACGAAGCTCGATCGCAGAGTAGCAATCAAGTTACTGTCGACCGAGTTAGCAGAGGATGAGCAAGCCCGTCGTCGTCTGATTGGGGAAGCTCGAGCTGCTGCCCGGCTCGATCATCCGAATATCTGCACTATTCACGAAGTCGGAGAAGAGAACGGACGATGCTTCATCGTAATGCAGTACCTAGAGGGCGAAACTCTCGCCAGCAGGGCTGCGAGAAAATCGCTCGATTTGCGCGAGGCGCTGGAAATAGCTATTCAAGTTGCAGAGGCGCTTTCAGAAGCCCATTCGAAGGGCATCATCCATCGCGATGTCAAGCCGCAGAACATTATGATAACGCCTCGCCGACAAACGAAGGTGATGGATTTCGGGCTGGCCAAGATCTTACGCGAGGGACCTATCGACGAGAGCCAGGCTGAAACGGTATTGACCGAAGCTGGGACAATCGTTGGAACGGTGCCGTACATGTCTCCCGAGCAATTGCACGGAGAAGATCTCGATGGCCGCGCAGACATCTTCAGCTTCGGGGCAGTGCTTTACGAGATGATTAGCGGCAGGCAGCCCTTCACCAGCAGAGGTACCGCGGCAACGATTTCGGCGATTTTGACGAAGGATCCGATTTCGCTTCTGGATCGGGCACCTAAGGCGCTTGATGAGATAGTTAAGAAGTGTTTGGCAAAGGATCGCGAGCAGCGCTACCAAACGATGGGCGAAGTCACGAAGGTTCTCAGTATCGTCCTCAGTGAATGCGAAACAAGTGCCGCCTCTGGTAGTGAAGCGAGTACGGTAAAACTCCAGGCAGTAACAACGGATCCAGTTATCACGGGCCACGGATTCATAGCTAGCAACCGCAAGCCGCTTGCGGGAGCGTTGATCATCTTTGTCGTCGCGGCGATTGCGTACGCAATGCTATTTCGAAGCGCACCGGACATCCGACACCCACAGATCAAATCGTTAGCGGTGATCCCACTCGAGAATCTTTCGGGTGATGCGCAGCAGGAATATTTCGCCGATGGGATGACCGAAGCGTTGATCAGCAATCTCGCGCAGATCAGCGCGCTCAACAGGGTGATCTCGCGGACATCAGTGATGCGTTACAAGGGGAGCCCCAAGTCGCTTCCGGAGATCGCGCAGGAATTGAACGTTGATGCGGTTATCGAAGGCAGCGTACGACGGTCAGAAGGGCGTGTGCGAATCACAGCGAAGTTAATTCCGGCGGCAACGGACTCGCCTGTATGGACTCGCGAATACGAACGAAACCTGACCGATGTGCTGAAGCTCGAAAGCGAAGTGGCGCGCGCGATCGCAGATGAGATTCGGATACAGGTTACCACGGAGGAGCGAGCGCGCCTTGCTTCTGCACGCAGCGTTGATCCTCAGGCGCACGATGCTTACCTGAGGGGACGATCGCATCTTAAGCGCAATGAGGATGATTTGAAGCAGGCCATTCAATACCTCGAGCGCGCCATTCAGCTTGCTCCCGACTATGCCGCCGCTCAGGCGGGGCTGTCCGATGCTTGGTTGCAACGCGGAATATGGGGAGAAAGAAGCTTCAAAGAGGTCGAAGCGCCGGCCCGCGCTGCCGCCTTGGCGGCGGTCGAACTGGATCCGCAACTTGCCGAAGCGCATGCCTCGCTGAGTCGGATCAGATCTCTTTTTGAGTGGGACTGGGCGGGCGCGGAGCTGGAGCTGATACGCGCGCTGGAGCTCGACCCCGGCAGCCTTTATACCCATAGCTACTATGCTGACTTACTGATGGCGCTCGGGCGACATGCGGAAGCTATTAATGAAGTACAACGCGCCGAGCAACTCGATCCGCTTTCATCAGAGATTCAATCAAGTTTTGGTCGGATTCTCTATCGGGCCCGAAAATACGAAGAAGCGATCCCGCATTTCAAGCGGGCGCTTGAACTGGAGCCCCGAAACTATTCAGCTCATATCCGCCTGGGCGATGTTTATGTGGAACTGGGTAGGTATGATGAAGCAATTACCGAATTCGAGAAAGCGGGAGAACTGCGGTCTTCTGGTATGCACCCGGCTCGAATCGCTCGCGTCTACGCGTTGATGGGTCGACGGCGAGAAGCGCGGCAAATGGTCAGCGCGGTAAAAGGCGCAGCCTACGATATTGCCGCCGTCTACGTGGCCGTCGGCGATAAGGATGAGGCATTCAGAATTCTGGAGAAAGCAGTTGAGGAACGGGCCTCTCTGCTGGTCAACCTCAAGGAAGACCCCAGCTATGATGGCCTGCATTCAGACCCGCGCTGGCAGTTACTCCTCCACCGGATGGGTTTTCCGCCCTGAGGGCTCGAACGTTCAGCTAAGCGCGTAGGTGCCGACGGTATTTCACTTCAATGAACTGGAAACGGAGCGGCTACCTGTTCACGGATAGCCGAGATTCCAGCAAGATTTTTTTTGAGCCAACCCCATTCACTGCATTAATTACTACGATTTTGGCCGAGAGTAATACAAACCATCCTTTTAAGGCTTCTCATTTCATTGAGGCGGAAAAACGCTAACAAATCTTTCATTGCTGATGCAGTTCCCCAGGGGTCCGTTCGTACATCTTTTTTTGAGACCGCGGGTGTGACCGACGAACGTTGAAGTAGCCCTACTAAAAGCGGTGTGGATTATTACCGAAGTCAGCACACAGCGACAAGCGCTCGCGTTGAGCAAAAACCTTGATCAAAAAAGTGACAGAGGTAGGACTTTAGGCCGCACGGTTCCCCAGCCTTGCTATTGACAAGGATGTTTGTCTGCGATATAAGGACTCCTCTTGCAATCTTGCTGCTCGCACCCTCAGGCTGCTTGCACCCTCAGGCGAGATACAGAAACAAAGCAAGTAAATAAATAAACTATAAGGAGTGCCTTATGAAGGCTAAAGCTAGTTTTGGCTAACTGGTTGCGGGCTGCAACCGGACTCGTCTACCCATCCACTTAGCCGATGCACGTCGTTGACGTCTTTCGACGGCCCGGTCGGCCGGAGGCGGAACGCTTGCGGCCGTTGGGCTCCCTGCTGCCAATGGCAGCAATGCCGCGTCCGCGGACGTTCCGACGCGGCGCATGAACTGGCGCTATCGGCCACGAGCCGACTTAGATCGGTTCACTCAATAGCAGACGTTCGACCGCTGTCGAGTCGATAGCGTGGTGCATTGGGAAGGAATACATGAAACGTTTGTTGGTGTTCTTGGCGATTCCGTAGGCGCAGGCTCCGGCCACGTGGGTCGTACGCTACAAGAACTTGCGCAGCCGATGTTGACAGTTTCTGATTTGAGAGGAACCATGCCCGCTCCCGCGTGACCACAAAGGCGCGGCAGACCATCCATTGAATAGATCGATCAACGCGAGTCGGGTCCGTGGCGTTCTTACGGTCTGGCATCGCTCCGAGGGGAAGGGGGAAATGATGAAGCACTTCTGGCGGATGGGACCGTCGATAGCGCTTGCCGTGATCGTTGGACTCCTGGCTGCGGAGGAGGTGAGCGCGCAGGCGCCGGCGCCGAGCATTTTTTCAGTGACCGGTGTGATCGATGGAACTGACACCAATACCAAGACCGTCGTCGACATTCTTGTCGCCGTGCCCGCGGGTCAGGACCAGCAGACTGCAGTCGACGCTGCGCTGAAAGCCGCGGGAGCACGAGCGCCCGAACCGCGTGACTTCCCGCTCGCGTTGGAGCCATTCGTGCTGAACGGCTTTAAGTGGCCCCAATTCTTCGACAAGAACAAGCGCAATAACGTCGCCACGCTTTTCTACAATCCGACCGGCGACCCGACCGGCGGGGCGGCCCTCGCAGCGGCCCAAAATGCGATGGCGACGTGGAGCGACGTTCGCGGCTCGAGCTTCGAGTACGCCTTCGGCGGCCAGACCAGCGTTGGACGAGGTTTCGACCGTATCAATACTATCTCCTGGGCCAACTTCGGGACCTGTTTCATTCTTGGGACTACGACCCAAACCTTCAACGTTGTCACCGGCGAGTTGCTCGATGCGGACATCGTGCTGAATTCGACCTCCACGTGCGGGTTTTCCTGGCGAACTGACGGTGGAGACCTCGATGTCCAGACAGTGTTACTCCACGAATTTGGCCACGCGCTCGGCCTCGGGCATTCGCCGGACCCCAGCTCGATCATGTACCCGGTTTATTTGGGCGTGCGCCGCGCCCTCGACGTGATCGATGTGGACGGCCTGGCATTCCTATACCCCGCGCATTCCTCCAATGCCATCACGCCCCGATCCGCGTCCGTGCCGTTCCGGCTCGTCGCCGCGCTCGGCGATCTCGCCCCGGGCGGCGGATTCTTCCAACCAGGGGTGGAATTCGAAGTCGGCGACCTGAACAGCCGCGGCGATGCGTCGTTCGCATCCGAAACGTCGTATTCCTTCCCAACCGGTGAGGGGCTCTTTGTGGCGTCCCCCCATGGCACATCGCAACTCGAGCGATCACGTCTGCCGGCGCCAGGAGGCGGCGTGTTCGACGCCGGCGTCGTGGGCCGAGTGACGTTGAACGACTCCGGCGATGCGGCTTTTGCCTCTTACCTCGCACCGTTCGACCTGCCATTCGGGGTGAACGCCGGCGTTTACCGTTGGGATTCGTCCCA
>DATFWM010000140.1:0-3354 GCA_035259295.1 Blastocatellia bacterium
TCGGTATTGATGAGCATGGGTTTGATCGGCGCGCCGTTGAGGCTGCTCTACACCGATTTCGCTGTTCTTGTCGGACAGGTGTACAGTGAATTGCCGTTCATGATCTTGCCGATTTACGTCGCGTTAGACCGATTGGATGTACGCTTGCTGGAAGCGGCCCAGGACCTGGGCGCGAATCGCTTCTGGACGTTTGTGAAAGTAACACTGCCGCTTTCGCGTCCGGGCCTGATCGCTGGAGTCGTGTTGGTCTTTATCCCATCACTAGGCGCTTTCATAACTCCGGATCTTCTAGGCGGCGCCAAGTCGATAATGGTCGGTAACTTAATTCAGAATCAATTCGCGCAGCTCAACCAACCGTTCGGATCGGCACTGTCCGTGATCCTGACCGCGGCGGTATTGCTGCTTCTAGCGATCGCCTTCAAGACTGGACTCAAGTCGGCAGACTTTATATAAAGTACCTTGGCGGCGAGGCGGGATGAAGAACGTAACGAGGAGATACCATGCGCGATAATGTAACCCACAATCGAAACCGAATCAGGTTGACATACTTCCTTCTTGCGATCGCGCTTGTTGCGCTGAGCGTGTCGGCGATCGCGCAAAGCAACGAGAACGACATTGAGAAGAAGCTGCAAGGCTTCGACGCGTATATGGAGAAGGTCCTGAAGGACTGGAACGCGCCGGCAGTCGGAGTCGGCATCGTCGTAAACGACAAGCTCGTCTTCGCAAAGGGCTACGGTTATCGCGACTTTGAAAAGAAGTTGCCGTTCACGGCGACAACTCTGTGTCCGATTGCGTCGAACAGCAAACTCTTCACGGCGGTAGCTGCGGGGTTGCTAGTCAGCGAAGGCAAGCTCACTTGGGATAAGCCCGTGCGCGAATCGGTTCCGACGATTCGGTTTTATAACGACTACCTCAACAACACGGTCACCCTACGCGACATGCTTTCCCATCGCACGGGCATCACCCGTCACGACTTGATCTGGTATCGATCTGATTTCACTCGCAAAGAACTCTTCGAGCGGCTGAAGTACATGGAACCGAAGGAGCAACCGCGCCAGGTTTTTCTTTACAACAACATGATGTATGCGGCGACTGGTCAGATGATCGAGATCTTATCCGGCAAGAGCTGGGAGGCGTTCGTCCGTGAAAGAATCCTTCAACCGTTGGAGATGAAGAGCACTGAGTATTCAATCGCCGACATGCAAAAGCATCCAGACTACGGCGTTCCGTTCAGGGAGAGGCGAGACACCACCGAGATCTACAAGATTCCCTATTATGAAGACACGGTCGGGGTCGCGCCCGCCGGTGCGATCATCTCGAACATCGAGGACATGTCTCATTGGCTCATCGCTCTGATGAACGAGGGCAAGTATGCGGGCAAGCAAGTGGTTCCAGCGGCCGTGCTCAAGTCAACGCTCGAGCCGGCGATCGCGCTGCCAAACTCGCTCGGCGAGGCGATGGGGTATTGGGAGATGTTGAACGCGGCATACGGAATGGGCCGCCAGACCGCTTCCTATCGCGGGCACTTGCTTACGTTCCACGGCGGCGACATCGATGGGTTTCACTCGCAGGTCTCGTTCATGCCGCAGGAACACATCGGCGTGATAGTGTTCGTTATCGGCGATCACGCTGCGAGTCTTTACAACACGGTGAGCTACAACGTGTACGAGCGCTTGCTCGGTATGGACCTCACGCCGTGGAGCGAGCGCTGGAATGCCGTCAGATTAAAAGGCAAGCAAGCCGGCAAAGAGGCGCGAGCTAAAGCCGGCGGCGAGCGTGTTCCCAACACCAAGCCGTCTCACGCGCTCGCCGATTACGTTGGCGAGTACGAGCATCTGGCTTACGGTCTGCTGAAGATCGGGATGAAAAATGGACAGCTCCAATTTGACTTCCGCAAGCTGCAATTTCCGATGAGTCATTTTCATTACGACCGTTTCGACACGCCCGACGACGAACGCTTCGGCAAGTGGTCGGTGAACTTCGGCACCAACCCACAAGGCGAAATCGACACGGCGTCGATGTCATTAGATGAGGCTGCAGTCGTCTTCACCCGCAAACCCGAATTGCTCGACGCGGCAATGCTGGGGAAGCTCGCGGGAACTTACGAGGCTCCTGGAGGGTTCAAGTTTCAGGTTGTGTCCAAGCAAGACGGCGCCCTCTTCGTTAAGATTCCCGGCGAGCCAGAAGAGCAGTTGATCCCGTACAAGGGCCTCAAGTTCCGAGTGAAGGACTTCGCTGACGTTGTGGTGGAATTCGTAGTCGAGGGCGGCGAGGTGAAAGCGATCAAATATCGAGACCCCTCAGGCGAGTTTGTGTTTCCGCGAAAGTGAGGACGCTATCGCCGAGCCATTGACTGTTGGAATTCAACATCTCATTTGCCAATTGCCAATAGCGGAGTTTGTGCTATTCTCCAAGCCGCAATTCCGTCACTGATTCAACGAGGAGAATTCGTTTATGTCTTATGTTCGCCGACTTGCTGTGCGCGTGCTTTCAGCCCTGAGCGTTGGTGCTGTGCTGATTGCTGCTTCAACGGGTACGCCTACCGCCGTGGCTCAGCAGCGTTATGACGCGACTCTCTATTCTGGGTTACGCTGGCGGATGATCGGACCCTTTCGCGGCGGGCGGGTCAACGCGGTGAGCGGTGTGCACGGCCAGCCTAACACCTTCTACTTCGGCTCGGTTGGCGGCGGTGTGTGGAAGACTACCAACGCGGGACGCACGTGGGCGCCGGTGTTTGACTCGCAGCCAATCGCTTCGATTGGGGCCATAGGCGTTGCGCCCTCTAATCCCAACATCGTCTATGTTGGCAGCGGTGAAGCCGACATGCGCTCGCAGATTTCCTACGGCAACGGGATGTACAAGTCCACCGACTCGGGCAAGACGTGGGCGCATCTGGGGCTCGACGGCACACGTCAAATCGGACGCGTCCTGGTCGATCCAAAGAATCCGAACACCGTGTTCGTCGCCGCCTTGGGTCACGCTTACGGCGCGAATCTCGATCGCGGTATTTATCGCTCGCGCGATGGCGGAGCGACCTGGCAGAAGGTCTTATTCAAGAACGACAATCTCGGCGCAATTGATCTCGCGTTCGATCCGCAGAACTCGCAGGTTGTTTACGCGACATTGTCGAACAGCCGTCGTCCGCCCTGGAGCATATACCCTCCATCATACGGACCCGGAAGCGGCGTCTTCAAATCGACTGACAGCGGCAACACTTGGCAGCAGCTCAGCAGCGGGCTGCCGAGCGAAGGCCTTGGACGAATCGGACTCGCCGTCGCGCCGACTAATCACAATCGCATCTACGCGATCGTCGACTCGAAGGATCCGAAGTCCGGCGGTCTGTATCGTTCCGAA
>DATFWM010000141.1:0-3625 GCA_035259295.1 Blastocatellia bacterium
ACCGCCGACATCTGTGGCGCAATCGTCCACAGCAAGGTTGTCGCGACGGCTGATGAAGCGAAAAGAAAAATGAATGTTGAACCAACGATCTTGCGGCGATGAATCGGATCGTCTGTTTCGTAGTAATGCCGAAAGAACGCGTGATTTAGCCCGAACTTGAGAACGAGTGTTATCAGCGTTAGCGTTATCGTAAGTAGCGACAACACTCCGAACTCGCCCGCAGGCAGCTTGCGCGCATACACCGGGACCAGAACCAGACCGAAAGCGCTGTTAACCGCGCTGCCGATGCCGAAGATCAGGGTGTGCTTTACGGTGGTTTTGATCTTGTCGTAGATCGTGATTGTTACTCCCTCTTCTGCTTAGCAGCAGACAGAATCAAAACAAGCACAGTCAACGCCGCGGCAGCCACGCTAACATACATCGAGACGAAAAAAGCCGCCGGCTTAAACACGAAGGATACCACATGGCGGCCTGCTGGGACGTTGATCGCTCGCATTGTGCAGTTCGCGCGGAAGATTTGCACAGGAACGCCGTCTATAGACGCTTGCCAGCCCGGATAGTAGTTGTCATTCAAAATCAGCGTCCCATCCGTCCCGTTCTCAGTGTGAATCGAGACTGAGTTTCGTCTGTCCTCAACCACAGTCGCGACCGGAAGATCGAGCAGCAGCTGCATCCGCGTGAACAGTGTTGCGTATCTCGTCGAGTTATCGGTGCGGAACTGCGAGTTGATAATTCTGCCGCTCACAACTTTCATCGGCGCGGTTAGTTCAACGACAGCAGTCGAGCGCGGATCGAAGTCGGATTGAGACAGGAGGTTCATCGCATCAGCATGAGTATCAACTTCGACAACCTGATCGACAAAGAACGCGCGAGGCAGCGCGTTCTTGTTCTCGTACAACGAAACGCCCTCGGCGGTCGCTAGCAATTCATAACCCTGCAGCGGCGTCGACTCGTGTGTCATCACGTATCGCACGTTCAGAAGATCGAAAAATCGCGACCGATACTGGTCGAATACCACGTGACTGAGGTTTGGCTGAGGCTCGATCAGCGACGCAAACTCCCGATACCATCTCGGAAACTGCTGGTTTTTTCCGGTCACCGTTGAAATCCGATAAGGTAACAGCGTGTTGGGCGGTGCGATTATCTTCTTGTCCTCATTTGCGGTTAACCTGCGGTTCGTCTCGAGATCCGACGGCACAACCAAGACTCTTCCAGACGGCAGAGACTGAAGCAAGTCCGTAATCTCGGTCCTCGGAAACACAACCGAGCGGTCGAAATTGGGAACGAGCGGCGCCCCAATCCAGGACAGATCAATCAGCAAAAGCACGACCGTACAATAAACAAAGGCACCGTGCGATAACCAACCCTTGCGCAACTCCCACAACAGAACAGCGGCAACAAGCAAAAACACAAGGGGTACCCGGATGTCCGCAGCAGGCGGCCTGAACTGAGCGGATAGCGCGAACGCTGCTCGGCCAATAAACGCCAGCGAGCCTCGCTCCACTGTATCAACTGCTAAACCGCCGAGTCTCATGATGTACGACGCGATCACGGCGAGCGCGACGAAACAAGCGACAACGAAAATAAAGCGCAGTGCAATGCGGACGAAGCGTTTCAACGCATCGACATCGGCCTTGAGAAGTAAGTCGATGCCAAATGCTGTCAACACCGCAGACGCAAACAGAAACAGAACTCCAGCGCGAACGGCCACGCGAATCACTTGTAGAATCGGTATGTATCGCGTGATCGGAACGTACAGCGGCGCGGCCATCATAATGATCAATGAGAACACGGCGATCCCGGCGAAGAAAATGATGTATCGCTCTGCTTCTCTTTCCCCGGGTCGCCCGGTCTCAGGACCGGCGTGACTTCCCCTCTCTTTTCTCTTTTGTCTAAGCCAATGCAGGCTGAAGCCGATCGGCGTCAGCGCCGTTATACCCAGATACAGAATGTGATCGTGCGAAACACCAAGCGCCGTGAACAGCGTCAGCATTTTCGCGTCGTAAGCCGAGCCAAACAGATTGGGGAACACGAGCGTGGCCGCATACCACGGAGGCAGCCACACGTAGCCCAACTCCGCGCCGACTATCTTGCGGTTAGAATGCGAAAGGAGCTCGAGCGCCGGCGCCCATTGCGTGGCTGAGAGAGCAAGCCCAACCGCGAGCGTTATGCTCAACATCGCAACGGCACTTCCCACTGAGCGCCTTGCGGCACCGCCTCCGCGCGCAAAGAACAAATAGAACAGAACTACTACGCCCAAATAGTAAATTTGATTCGGCAAGTAGCCGCAAAAGAACTGGGCTGCAAGGAAGATTCCCGCCAGCAGAGCGTTGCGCACGCTGCTAGCTTGAGATCTTGCGATGATGGCCCGGCTTGCAAACAGCAAAATCAACGGCAGCCACATCAGCCCGCCCCACCAGCCAAGTCCTGTCACGTGAAACATCGAGTGCACGGAAAATCCAAACACAAGCGATCCGATCAACGCGCCGTATGCGCCTGCTCCAATCGCGACAAGAAAGATGTACATGAAAATCATCGCCAGCGTTAGCTCGCTGATTCGCGCGAGCGAATATCCGAGCGGGACGTCGAAAAACTTATAGAACACCAGAAATGGCGAAAGCGTTCTGCTCACGCCGTCGGCGTAAATCGGATGGCCCGCCATCGTGTAAGGGTTCCACAAAGGAAACTCGCCATCTCGGTAAGCCGAAACCACAAAGTAGTCGCGTGTGATATAGGTATCGGTGAGGTCGCGGCGGTTGTAAGGATAGTCCGACTTGCCGGCGTTGTAACCCCACGGAAGCTGATTGTTTAGCGTGTTGGCGTCGATGAGAGTCTCACCGAGAAATAACACCCTCCCGAACAACGCAACAATAGCCAGAAGCATTATCGCAATGTTCACTGCATGTGCGAAGCGATGGGCCGCGCGGCTTGTCGCGAGGGTTGCCGACGCGCGAGTCTCGACTTCCGGCTCAACATTCATCCTTAACACCTCATCCATTACATATAACCGAGGCTGCGCAGCTTTTCTTCAACGGCCTGCTCCTCGGCGGCGCTAATCTGAATCTGGCCTTGAGTCGAAATCGAACTCGCTTCTTCGATCTGAACTTGATGTTCCGCGAGAAATTCGTCAGTGAAAGCAGATTGGATCACGCGTCCGTCCAGCTTATCGGGCACAGACAAACCCGCGGCATAGGCTATCGTGGGCGCGAGATCGCACACCGTCGGTGCGGCAACCCGCGTATTCGGTCGAATGCCCGGGCCTTTCATTATCAACACACCATCGGGTCGGTGGTCGCCGCTCCACCAAAATCCTCGCGCACGAACGTCATCCGGCGGTTCGCCAAGGTCGGCGGCCGTATTCCAATGGATGAATAAATCGCTCGCGCGTTCGACAAACGGACCAGAGTAGACCTCGTCGCGACGGGCGCCTCTTTCAACCACGGGCGTTCCGGCCGCGTCCCTCCAGTCTTTCAACTCAGCAATGATTCGCAAGCACGTCCTGTCATAGTTCGACGGCGAGACGATCCCGTTCGCGTTTCGCCCTTTCAGGTTAATATTAATGACGTGGCGGCCCGGCTCGGTGTACGCAACGGTGTGCGCCCAATCGATTGAAGCGTAGAAGGAA
>DATFWM010000142.1:0-2029 GCA_035259295.1 Blastocatellia bacterium
ATTATCGCGGCCAAATAAAGCGACTCACCGAATCCGACGCATCTGACCCAGAAAACGCATCGTTCTTAATGCCCGGAACCTCCACCCTTGGTAGTAACCGTTATCATGTAGCAGAGCTGGCGAGCTCGTTTAGTCTACAAACGGTTCCCTGCTCCTTGCCGGGTTGTCCACACCACACTTTTCCACACCACAATCATCCTCACGGATAAAGCTCATACATTAAGCTCTGCCGATTGAAAAACACATGGGATTTCAATCGGCAGCAAACATCAATTTGTTTTGTACCCTGTCAATGCCAGGAGGAGTTTTATGACCGGCTTAGACCTGAAAGTTGAACCGATAAAGCAGGGTCGCAAGCAGATCGAAATTGCTAGCGAATTGGGCATCCATCTGACGCGATCATCCCGAATCGAAAACAATTGGGACGGTCGACGCCCACAGATAGAAGCGTCGTGAAGGGGGCGATTGAAATGTCATCATCGAGCCTAGCAGCAATCGGAGCACCGGGTAGTGCTTGCGCGAACTGCTCTCACCTCGAGTGCATTGCCGTGCGACAGATTTCAAACGAGTCTTGCCGTTTGTGTCAAACACCGATTGGCTTCAAGCCCTTCTACAGTGAACCACACGCGAAAATTCATGCGGTTTGCCTGGAAGGAGAGTTAGCCAAAAAGCTGATGGCGGGCCTTCCAAAAACGGAAATAAAGTTCCTGGTTGTTGAGGAAACAGCGGAACTGCTGCGCGTTGAACCTGACACCATTCGTAACTGGGTCAGCCAGAATAAAATACCTTTTAGGAAGGCGGGAGCAAAAACCTTGTTTCTGCTCGAAGAACTTCTTGATTGGACGGTACCGGCAGGTAGAAAACAAGCTCGAGCTAGACTCTCAGCCGCGGGGTGAATATCATCAAATTAACCTTTCTGGCTGATGGCTCAGATTCGGGAAAGGAACTTAGAATGGCCGTAAGAAAGCGAGGTGGACGTTGGCACTTCGATTTCATGATAAAACGCACTCGGTACCGTGGCACCATCGCCGAGTCACAGACAAAACATGAAGCCAAAGATGCAGAAGCAGCGATAAGGCGTGAAGTATTTGAGGGGACGTACGGCAAGCCTAAGGGGGACGACATATTCGCAGAATACGCCGAAGTAATTCTATGCATCGCCGTCGAGACGAGACGATCATGCTTCGACTCCGCACTTGCCTCTTTGTTCCATTTGTTGTGGTAGCCCTCTTAGGTCCATCGGGAGTCGCCGATCAACCGGCGACTCCTCAACAGTTCGATCAGGTTCGCGCGCTCATCCGCGAGCGGTTGGCTCAGTCCCAGATCCCCTCAATCTCAGTCGCGGTTGCGCGCGACGGGAAGATCATCTGGGAAGAAGGTTTCGGCTGGGCGGATCGCGAGAAGAAAATACCCGCTAATGAGCACACGATGTACTCGCTGGCCTCCATCTCGAAGCCGATTACGATGACTGGCCTCATGGCGCTGGTCCAACAGGGCAAGGTGGACCTGGATCGCCCTATCAACGATTATCTGCGCGACGCCAAGGTGACGGCGAGAGTCGGCCACGCGGCTGACGCGACCGTGCGCCGCGTCGCCAATCATACGGCCGGCCTGCCGGTGCATTTACAGTGCTTCTACGAGAACGAACCCTTCCGCCCACCGAAAATGAGTGAAACTATTAGCCGATACGGTAATCTAATCACTCCGCCAGGCGAGCAGTTCAATTATTCCAATCTAGGCTACGGGATTCTCAGTCACCTGATCGAGCAAGTCTCAGGACAAGACTTTGGCGATTTCATGCGCAAGGAGATCTTTCAGCCGCTGAATCTTCCCCACATGTCGGTAGTATCGTTAAACGTTCGCCCGGAAAACATAGGGCAGGCGGCGCTTCGCTATGGGGACGATGGCCAGCCCCTTCCTTTCTTCACAAGCGATCACCCCGGGGCTTCCGACATCTATTCCTGTGTTCACGACCTGGTCCGCTTCGGCATGGTCCACCTGAAAGAGCACCTGGCGGATCAAAAAGTTG
>DATFWM010000143.1:0-2219 GCA_035259295.1 Blastocatellia bacterium
TGAGTCTGCGCCCGAGTGATCGCAACGTAACAGAGCCGTCGTTCTTCTTCGAGATCTTCTTCGCTCGCTGACGCCCGCGAGTGTGGAAACAAGCCCTCCTCCATTCCAACGATAAACACCACCGGGAACTCAAGCCCTTTCGCGGAGTGCATCGTCATCAACGTCACGCGAGCATCGGCGCGGTATTGATCGGTGTCAGAAACCAACGCGGCGTGATCGATGAAATCCTGCAACGATTCTTCCTGCTCCTCGGCTTCTACCGCAGCAGTCACGAGCTCCTCGATGTTTAGCAGCCGCCCCTCGGCTTCGATGGTCTTCTCTTCTTCAAGCGACCGGACGTAACCGGTGTCCAGGGTCGCGGCTTTGACGATTTCTGAAAGCGGCTGATTCTCAACAACACGTTCTCTGAGCGCTTCGATGATGCGCTTGAAGCCTTCAAGCGCGGAAGTCGCGCGGGGCCCGAGCGCGCGGTTGGCTATCGCAAGCTCGATCGTCTCCCACATCGAAAGTTCCAATTCGCCTTGCCTATTTTGAATCGTGTCCACCGTGGTTTTGCCGATGCCGCGCGGAGGAGAGTTAATCACTCGCGCCATAGCAAGGTCGTCTTGCGGGTTCATCGCAAGCTTCAGGTAGGCGATGATGTCCTTCACTTCGGCGCGCTCGTAGAACGAAAACCCGCCCACGATGTTGTAGGGAATGGCCCGTCGCCTCAACGCTTCTTCGAACAACCGCGACTGCGCGTTGGTGCGATACAACACCACCGCGCGCGTGCCATTATCGGCCTGATTCTCCGCAAGCCTGTCGGCCACGAACGCGGCTTCGCCCTCAGCATCGTATGACTGGTAGTAGCGGATCTTTTCGCCTTGCCCCAATTCGGGCGTGGCATAAAGCGTCTTTGGCAGGCGCTGCCGATTGTGCTCGATCACCTTGTTGGCCGCTTCGAGGATTGTCTGAGTCGAGCGATAGTTCTGTTCCAGCTTTATGATCTTTGTTCCGGCGAAATCCTTTTGAAAGCCGAGGATGATGTTGAAGTCCGACCCTCGGAAAGAATAAATGCTTTGATCGATGTCGCCCACGACGCAGAGGCTTCGTTCTTTCCAGAGATCGCTCGCGCTCAAGGCCTCCGTCTTGGCCGAGCCCACTGAAATCAAACGCGCCAGCTCGTACTGAATTCCGTTCGTGTCTTGAAACTCATCGATCATCACGTGACGGAAGCGTTCGTGATAATGCTGCCGAACATCGCCAACTCGTCGCAGCAACTCGACTGACCGGATCAAAAGATCATCGAAATCCAATGCGTTTGCTTTCTTGAGCCGTTGTTCGTAGAGCTTGAAGATCTTTGCAATTCTCTCGGTGCGCTCGGTCACCTGTTCGCCCTGGTTCGCATAGGCGTCTGGCGAGGTTCCTCGATTCTTCGCCCAGCTTATTGCGGCCAGCGCCTGTCGCGCGTTAAAGGTCCTGTCGTCGATGTCAAGGTCCTTCATGATCTGGCGAACGAGCCGCGCCTGATCGTCCGCGTCATAGATGGTGAAGTTGCGCGTGTAGCCTTCGTTAAGCGCTTCGATATGCCGCCGCAATATCCGAACGCAAAGCGAGTGGAAAGTAGAGATCAGCGGCGAGGCCGTCCGACGTTCAGATGCCAGCGAAGCTTCGACCCGCGACTTCATTTCTCCTGCGGCTTTGTTGGTGAAAGTAACCGCGAGTACTTGCCAAGGGGGCACGCCCGCTTCCTCGATCAAATAGACGATGCGGTGGGTGATGACACGGGTCTTACCGGAGCCGGCGCCAGCGAGTACCAGAAGCGGACCTTCGATTGTTTGGACGGCTTCTTGCTGCTTGGGGTTAAGATCTTTCATTGGGCGTTGGGGGCCTGGGGGTTGGGATTGGGGTTCCTCTGTCGGCCAACTCCTAATTCCCATCCCCTACTTGATTAGCTTTTGTATCGCTTCGAACTGAGGCGAATCGGCTGTCCGCATCAATTCGAACAACACCATCTCCAACGTAGCCTGAATCGCGCCGGCTTGCGTCAGGCGCGCCAGCGCGGCTTGCTTGTTCTCCGGCGCGCGAGATGTAATGCAATCGACAAGGAGATAGACCTCAAAGTCTCGATCGAGTAAATCGAGCCCGGTTTGCATCACGCAGATGTGCGCTTCGATGCCGCAAACCAACACCTGTTTGATGTTTCTGCTCGCGAGCTGATTGAGAAAATCTTCGGAGCC
>DATFWM010000144.1:0-4358 GCA_035259295.1 Blastocatellia bacterium
CGCGCCTTGTATGGCGGCTTTCACTTGATCGAGGTCGGCGTTCTTGATGTAGAAAGTGCGCAATGCAAAGGGCTCGTACTTCATGCGTGTCTGCACATTGTCGCTGGCGATTACGATCGTCCGCGAGCCGATTTGAGCGTACATCAGATTGTTGGTCTTTATGATCCATTCAAGTGCATTTGGATAAGTGACGTCTCTGAGCTCGACGTTGATCTTCACCATCTTCATCTGGTTTACGATCATTTGATCGAAGATCACGTTGAGCTTCATCATCTGAGCGAGTTGCTCGATCGCGGTGAGAATGCTCACGTCGCGATAAACAACATCGGTCTTGGCAAAGCGGCGCCCGGGAATAGCCGGCATTTGTATACGCATGGTGCTGGTCGGCACCATCGAAGCGCCGCCACTGCTGGATGCTTTAACATTTGTGTCTTGTTTGGGTTTGTAGCTTGGGCCGGCCGGGTCGCCGCTCTTGGGCAGATTGTTAATGGGAAGGCCTTGCGCTTCGAGCATCCTGCGCATCTTGATCAACGCCAGCTCGTTGGACGGATCGAATGCAAAAGCCTGGCGATACGCATTGTAAGCGGCGTTATAATCTTTCTTCTCGGCGAGCGTGTCCCCTCGCTCGACAAGCATTATGCCGGCGCTCACCAGCGCGCGCTGAAGATGGAGCTGGTACTCGACGTTAGACGGCTTTTCGGACGCGGCAAGCGCGTACGCCTGGGCGGCTTTGTCCCACTGGCGGTTCTCCTCGTACTTGAGACCCTCCTTGAAGTGTTTCTTGCCGTCAGAGGCGAAAGCGACAATGGGCGCCGCCAACATAAGCGCCATCGCCATCGCGATTGTCTGCTGAATTGCTCGAGTCTTTGTCATAACCAGCTCCTTACTTCTTAACTTCCCACGGGGATTCCGAAATCGTGCTATCGACCTTAGTTCTCAAGAACGTCTGACTGTTTAAACCACTCTACCACGCTTGGGTTTCAAAATAAACGCAATCTGTCATTCGTCCTTGGTCATTGGTCCTTGGCTTAGTTTGCACGAGTGACAAGTGACCAATGACTATTCAACAAACGTCACGCGATTGATCTCGTGCAGAGTGGTTGCGCTGTTGAACACTTTGGCCAGCGCAGACTCGCGCAGCGACGTCAAGCCCTCCGCTCGCGCCGCGCGACGAACCTCGGAACCAGGCCGCCGTTCAAGGATGATCTCGCGTATCGGGTCGCTTACGTCGAGCAGCTCGTGTATCGCCGTTCGCCCGCGATAGCCGGTGAAGTTACATACCTCGCATCCAACCGAATTATAGAATCGTTCGCCGCGATACTTGTCGGGATTGAGGCCCGACTCGCCCAGCTCTTGATCGGATGGTTTGTGGATGCGCTTGCAGTGAGTGCACAGAACGCGAACCAGTCTTTGCGCCAGCACGCAGTTCAACGACGACACGAAGTTGTAGGGCTCCACTCCCATGTTCAAGAAGCGCCCGATCACGTCAATCACGTTATTGGCGTGCACCGTGGTGAACACGAGATGCCCGGTCAACGCCGATTGAATCGCGATCTGAGCAGTCTCAGAGTCGCGAATCTCGCCGACCATGATTTTGTCGGGATCGTGACGGAGTATGCTTCGTAATCCGCGCGCGAAGGTCAGGCCCTTCTTCTCGTTCACCGGTATTTGTGTGATGCCCTGAAGCTGATACTCGACCGGGTCTTCGATCGTGATTATTTTGTCCTCTTCGTTCTTGATCTCGTTGAGCGCTGCGTAAAGCGTCGTCGTTTTTCCTGAGCCGGTCGGCCCGGTCACCAACACCATCCCGTAAGGCTCGGCGATGAACTTGCGAAACTTCTTCAAATCTTGCGGAGCAAAGCCCACGACGTCCAGGTTCAACTCGCGGAACGCTTCGTTGATCTGCTCCTTATCCAATATTCGAATGACTACGTTTTCGCCGTGGATTGACGGCATTATCGAGACGCGGAAGTCGATCTTGCGTCCGCGGATCATGATTCGGAAGCGACCATCCTGCGGTACGCGTCGCTCGGCGATGTCAAGCTCCGACATCACCTTGATGCGTTGGACGATCGTCTGGTGATGGGCGATGTCTATGGGATCGGCCGCGCGATAAAGCGCGCCGTCGATTCGGTACTTAACCACGACGTCCGCGTCGCGAGTCTCAACGTGAATATCGGAAGCGCGGCGCTCGAGAGCGTTGAGCACAATGGTGTACACGAGCTTGATTATCGGCGACATCTCTTCGTCGCCTGTCAGCCGCTCGAGGTCGAGCACCTCTTCGCCTTGCTCGGTCTCACGCACCAGCGCCATGCGATCGGTGCGAAATCCCGCCGTCGCGTCTTGCAAGATGCGCGCTGCGGTGTCGCCGCGCTTGAGAGCTTCTTCCACCGCCGTTTGGGTGGCGACCGCAGTCTTCAATCGCACGTGCAACTGAGCTTCAATTTCGTCGATGACTTCGAGGTTGGTAGGGTCGGCCATCGCGACGTAGAGCGTGTCGCCGTCCCGATCCAGAGGCACGAAGCTGTGCCGGACCATCATCTCAACCGGCAGCTCGTGAATCAGATGGTAAGCTGGCTCCTCGGTTCTCAAGTCGACGAACCTGAACCGATACCGTCGCGCCTTTTCTCGTGCGGCGATTTCCTCTTGAGACATCTCGGCCGGCGTCCGCTCGTCGGGCGGCGCCGGAATCGCCGTCGTCTGGGCTGTTACCTGTTCAGCTGTTTCTGACATCTCTTTGCCTCTCCCGCCTACTGCTGATTGCGCCGCTACGCGCACGCAATTTCTCGCGAATCTCAAATTTGAAATTTCAAATTTGAGATTTGATATTTGAGATCATCTCGGCACAGCCTGGCCCTGTCCCATGTTGCCGATCATATAGAAGAGCGGCAGGTACATCGCAAGCAAAATAGTCATTACCAGGCTGCCCATGAAAACCAGTATTATCGGCTCGATGAAAGTCGTAATCGTGTTCAGCCTCACGTCAATCTCCGAATCATAGAAGCTCGCCACTTCATCAAGCATCTCGCGCAACGCGCCCGAGCGCTCTCCGACGCCGATCATGTCAGTTGCGAGCTCCGAGACCCAACCCGACGCTTCGAGGCTCTCGGTGAAAGGCCGGCCTTCCCGTATCCCGGTGAGCACGCCAGCGCTCGCCTGCCTAAGCGCTCGGTTGGTGATCGACTCGCTGGCGATCTCGACCGACTCCGGCAGCGTGATACCGCCCGCCAGCAGCGTCGCCAGACTTCTGGTGAATTGCGCGATCGTGATCTGGCGCACAGTCTCGCCCGCGACCGGCATTTTCAATATCCAGCGGTCGATTGCCAGCCTGCCGGTCGGCGTACGCCTCCACACGAAGATGAAAATCAATGCGCCGATGATCGTTGGAATCAGCCAGATCAGGTTCGCGCTGATAAACCCGGCGGTGCTTACAACGACGATGGTTATCGTCGGCAGCTCCTGCGCGCCCACGCCGGCGTACAACTTCATGAATTGCGGAATGACGTAGGTCGAAAGCACCATCACCAGAATGATCGACGCGCCCACGAGCACCGCCGGATAAGCTAGCGACTTTTTGATCTTGCGTCTGGCCTCGGTGATCGTCTTCTGGTAGCTGACGTATCGAAGCAGCACTTCGTCGAGCGAGCCCGCGCGCTCACCCGCGAGAATCGACGCGATGTAAATTCGCGGAAAGGCGTCGCCCTGCGCGGCGAACGCTTGCGACAGCGCCTGGCCGGCGCGCACTTTCTCTTCGACGTCCTCAAGCGTGATCCGAAGCTGTTCGTTGTGTACGCGCTTGCGAAGTATGCCGATGGCCTGAAGGATCGGAAGACCGGCTCTCAGCAAGGCTGAGAGTTGTTGATTGAAGAGCAGGAAGTCCTCGGTCTTGATTTTGCGGACCTTTTGCTCGCCCCCAAGCGCGCGTCGAATGCCAAGCTGGCCGGTGGCAGCAATCGAGAAAACGCGAAAGCCTTCGCGCTCGAGTTTGGAGCGAAGAACACGTTCAGCGGTTGCTTCGACGGTGCGGGTTAATATCTCGCCGGTAGGCGCGCCTAGCCTGCAAACAAACTCAGCCATAGGATCGAACCTTCTTCAACGTCTGTCGCTCTGGGGCTGCGGACGATCAAAGGAAATGATAGCACAGCTCCGACAGGCTAACCACAGAATTGGTCAGAGGTTAAACCGAACGTTCCATTTACACGCAGAAGGTCGCGGGAGGTTTCAAATCCACAAACGAATGAATTCGTCACTACGTGGAGCGTACCGTTTCGGCTTACAAACTCACCACGAAGGAATGCTGTTCATCCGCGGGCTTCAGGGCTCGGACCGTGATCGCTAGCTTCTGAGCACCGCGAGAG
>DATFWM010000145.1:0-3718 GCA_035259295.1 Blastocatellia bacterium
GTTTTTCTGGATCGATCGCCTGTGCGATGCTGGACAGCGCTGGTGGCAGGCTCTGCCGCTCGGCCCCACTGGATATGGAAATTCGCCATACCAATCCCTGTCGTCTTTCGCGGGCAATGCGCTGCTCATCAGCCCCGAAGAACTCGTTACTGACGAACTGCTGGAGCGAAGCGATCTTCAAGAGCAGGTTTGGAACGATCAAGTGGACTATGGACGGGTGATCCCTGCGAAGAACCGGCTGATCGAAATCGCATGGACAAATTTCAGAAAAGGACAACGGGAAGACCTGCGGGCCCCCTACGAGCAGTTTTGTCACGGGCAGGCCCATTGGCTTGATGACTACGCTTTGTTTCGAGCCCTGAAAGCGAAGTATAACGGCGCCTATTATCTCGATTGGCCCGATGATCTGGTTCAACGCAAGCCCGAAGCACTAGCCGAGGCGCGCCATGAGCTAACGGATACTATCGACCTAATTCGTTTTGGGCAATTCCTTCTGCTGCGCCAGTCCGACCGTGTCTTGCAACGCGCCCATACAAGAGGGCTCGGCCTGATTGGAGATCTTCCTTTCTTTGTCTCCCCCGATTCGAGCGATGTCTGGGCCAATCCCGAATTCTTCCTTCTCGACGAATTTCGGCGACCGCGCTTTGTCGCCGGTGTCCCGCCCGACTATTTCAGTGCGCAGGGCCAACTCTGGGGCAATCCCGTTTACAACTGGGACGCACTGCGCTCGACCGGTTATCGCTGGTGCATCGACCGGATGCGGGCGCTCTTGGCCCATGTCGACGCAATTCGCCTCGATCACTTTCGTGGATTCGTTGCCGCCTGGCATGTCCCTAAAGGAGCGGCAACGGCGCAAACAGGAGAGTGGGTTCCCGGTCCTGGCGCGGCTTTTTTCCGAGCTATTCAGAAGGAACTTGGTTGTTTACCCTTCATCGCCGAGGATTTGGGAATTATCACATCTGAGGTTCGTGCGTTGCGGGACGAACTTGCGGTCCCGGGAACCCGGGTCTTGCAATTCGCTTTCGACGGGCATTCGGATAACCCGTACCTTCCCCGCAACTACATTCCGAACACGGTCGTGTACACGGGCACGCACGATAATGCCACGACTCGAGAATGGTACGAGGACTTGCCGGAATATCAGCGGCAAAATCTCTGGAATTATCTCGAACAAGCGCCCGGCCAGCCGCACGAGGTGTCTCCGGCGTTGATCCGTTTGGCCTGGTCTTCTGCGGCAGCGCTCGCGATTACCCCTCTCCAGGATGTTCTCAATCTTGGCAAAGGGGCCAGGATGAACGTGCCAGGCCGAGCGGAGGGAAATTGGTCCTGGCGATGCTCTAACGAGATGCTCTCGCTTCCGGCCTTCGATTGGCTATCGGAGCTCACAAGAGAGTCGAAACGTAGTATCGACTTTACTCGAACCGAGATCGAGCCGGTATTGCCATAACCCTTGCTGCTATTCAAAGAGCCCTTTCCTGTGCGGAACAAAATGTCTTCAAAGTTTAAATCCCTTCAATTGGTCCGTGCTCGAGCGCGATTAGCCCGTTAATGGTCACTTCCAAGGTCACCTGCCCAAAGTCGGTCAGTGAATTTTCTGCAACTCAAAACGCGGCGAAAAGACGAGAGTAGCAACGCTCGTAACTGCTTAGATCCTATCGATAGCACAGTCAACCACCTCACCTTTGCAAGTGGAAGCCTGAGTGCTAAAGGCAATATTGACGACTCAAGAACTTGAATTGGGCCGGTTCAGATTTCGGATATGCCAGTTGGATTTGCAGTGAAACCAAATGTTCTTGCGCATGTAGCTCTCGCTTTGCTCGTCCTTTCGTGGGCAGGACGTGCCTCGGCGGCGCCACCGCACGTTCACCTTTTAGTAGCGAGAGACCTAAGTGCGGGTGAAGAAAAAACGGCGAGTACGACTAGCGACAAGAGACAAGAGAGTCCCTCTCAAAAGGCAGTAGAGATCGCCCGCCCATTTGGTTTTCCGATTACAAATTCAATGGTTGTCAGTTGGATCGTTGCCATCGGTCTGATCATGTTCGCTCAGTTTGCGACACGCAATATGAAGGCAGTTCCCGACGGCGCACAGAATTTCTGGGAGTGGATGGTCGAAGGTCTCTATTTGTTTCTCGAGGGCATTATCGGGCCTCGATTGGTCGGGCGGACATTCTGGTTCTTTGCCTCCATCTTCATCTTTATTTTGTCGGCGAACTGGGTCGGACTGATCCCGGGCGTGGGAACCATTGGTTGGGGACATCGGACGTCGCAGGGTTTCAAAGTCGATGCTCCTTTTTTTCGGGGCGCGAACGCCGATGTCAATCTCACGCTCGCGATGGCTCTGGTCTTCTTTGTTTGCTGGATCTTATGGGCGGTGCGTGAAGACGGCGTGCTCGGATTTCTCAAGGAACTGTTCGCGCCAAAAGGCGAGACCGACGGCGTGCTGAAGGTAGTGATGGTAGTCGTATTTTTCGCCTCCGGATGCCTCGAAATCATCTCGATCCTCTTCCGGCCGATTTCTTTGAGCTTCCGTCTGTACGGCAACGTGTTTGCCGGTGAAAACATGCTCGACGCCATGGCCACGCTCGTTCCTCGGCTGGGTTGGTTGTTGCCGGTACCCTTTTACTTTCTCGAGTTGATGGTCGGCATCATTCAAGCTTTGGTCTTCATGTTACTAACCGCTGTCTTCACACTCCTGATTTGTCAGCGAGAAGAAGAAGTGGCGGCCAAATGTTCCTAAACCCTTAAGTAGAAGGAGGAAAAATGAACGGCAGCATACACGTAGCACTGGCGGCATTCGGCGCAGCAATCAGCGTGGGTCTGATTGGGATGAAAGCATCGGATGCAGTGGGTCGGAATCCTGTGGCTTCGACGAAGATTCTCGTCCAGTCAATTCTGGCTATTGCCTTCGCCGAAGCGATCGTCTTTTACACCCTTTTCCTCGTGAAGTAAACGAAGCCATGCCTGGCTGTATTTAAGGTTCCGGTTGGATGTGAGGTTGGACTATGGAGTTCGCGGCACTTGTACTGATGTCGAGTGGTGGAGAGGTCGGCGCGATCGCGCAAACATTCGGCGTAGACTGGCCCCACTTGATCGCGCAGATTATCAGCTTCTGCATCGTTTGTATTCTTCTTCACCGTTTTGCCTATAAACCTGTTCTAAACATGCTCTCTCAAAGACGCCAGCAAATCGCGCAAAGCCTGGCGGATTCGGAAAAGATCAAAGCGGATCTCGCGCGAAACGAACTCGATCGGCAACAGCTCCTTGCAAAAGCCAACGCGCAGGCAAGCCAATTGATTGATGAGGCGCACGCCGCCGCAGCGCGCGTCCAGCAAGTAGAGACGCAAAATGCCATTCGGGAAGCGGAGCAGATCGTAATCAAAGCGCGAGAAGCGGCAGGGCAGGAACGTGCGCTTATGCTTGCTGAGCTGAAGGGCGAAGTAGGCCGGCTGGTGGTGCAGACAACGGCGACGGTCGCTGGCAAGGTTCTAACCGATGACGATCAGCGAAGGCTTGCCGAGGAAACGGAAAAACAACTTGCCACGGCATAGTTGTGGAGCGCTCAATGACCGCCAAAGAAGTCGCACGAAATGCCAAGAAGCTATTCCGGCTCTGCCTGGTGAATGGCCGGTTGAACGAGGACCGGGCTCGACAAGTGGTCTATACGATTGTTGGCGAACGACGGCGTGGATCGTTACGGCTGCTGCGCCAATTCAGGCGA
>DATFWM010000146.1:0-5650 GCA_035259295.1 Blastocatellia bacterium
CGGCAAGCCGCAGACCGCGGACGACGTGGGCCTCGGCATCATCGACGCCCAGTGGTCGATTGACGAGTTTCCGGCAACGTTCGATGACGATGACAAAGACTTCGTCGGGACACTCGACGGCAAGGGCCTCTTCACGCCAAATGTCGATGGTCCGAATCCAAAGCGAAAGAAAGGTGTTAACAACTACGGCGACGTGTGGGTGGTTGCGACTTACAAGCCTGAAGTCGCGGCGAAAGACGCGCAGCCGCTGAAGGCGAGGTCTTACCTCGTCGTGACAGTGCCGCTCTATGTGAAGTGGGACCAGCCGGAGGTGTCCAGATGAGCGCGCGAAGTAGCACAGACTTTAGTCTGTATCGACCCGGCGAGTTTCACACTTTCGAAGGCGGAGGCAGAGATTATTTGTATCTCGTCCCCAGCGCGGCAATCTTCGCGCTGGAAGATTTGTCGAAGGCGGTGCTCAAGCTGCTCGACGGCCGCCAGCTAAGTAAGGATGAGATCGTGAGCGATCTGGCGGCTCGCGGATACGCGGTCGTCGACATCGAAGATACTTTGGAAGAGCTTCATCAGGCGCACGTCATCGCAAACGGCGACGGCTTCATCGAGCCGTCCTTGCAAGCGCCGCAGCAACCTTTCCCGCTTCAAACCGTCGTGATGAACGTGACCAACCAGTGCAACCTGAGCTGTTCGTATTGCTACGAGTACGGCGAGGACCGCATCGCAACGCCCGAAGGCAAGACTAAGTTCATGAGCGAGGAAACGGCTCGCCAGACCGTGGACTTCCTGCTCGACCAATCACCGGGCCGCCGCATGGTGCACCTGACATTTTTTGGTGGCGAGACCTTGCTCAACTTCAGGGTCGTGAAGTCAACGATTGAGTACGCTCGCACGCGCGCGGCTGAGATGGGCAAGTACATCGACTTCAGCATGACCACCAACGCGACGATGCTGACTTCGGAGATCATCAATTTCCTGGCCGAGAACAACGTCGGCGTGACGGTGAGCATCGACGGCCCGAAAGAATCGAACGATCGCTTCCGCGTGTTTCACAACGGTCGCGGAAGCTATGACGTTATCGCGCCGAAGATCAAAGAGCTGATAAAAGTTCACCGCTCGCGTCCCATCGGCGCGCGCGTGACGCTGACCGCGCAGGTCGTCGATGTGAAGAAGATATTTCGACACCTCACCGACGAGATGGGATTCGATGAAGTGGGTTTCGCGCCCGTCACTACTTCACCCGTCAGGCTCTACGCGATTGGCAATCGAGGGCTCGACCACGTGCTCGATCAATTCACCGATCTGGCAAACGAGTACCGCGATTACGCGCTTGAGAACAAGCATCACGGATTCTCAAACGTCAGCGACACGCTTCAGGAATTGCACCAGGGTGTAAGTAAGGCTTATCCGTGCGGCGCAGGTCTCGGCTTGCTCGGAGTCGCACCGTCTGGTGACATAGGCTTGTGTCATCGTTTCGTCGATTCGCCGGCAGGTAAACTCGGGCACATCGGGACGGGCATCGATCGCCAAAAGCAAGCCGAGCATCTCAGCCGGGCTCACATCAACACCAAGTATGATTGTCACACTTGCTGGGCGAGGCCGGTTTGCTCGGGCGGGTGTTATCACGAAGCTTACGTTCGGTACGGCGATACGTCCCACGCGAATTTGCACTACTGCGACTGGATTCGCGGCTGGACGGATGTGTGTCTGCGAATCTACGGAGAGATTGCCGCGCGCAATCCGAAGTATCTCGAGCGGTTTGACGAAAGGAAAGCGATATGAAACATCTCAAAGCCGTAAACCGAAAAGCTCGACGGGTCGAGGAGTTCATTGCATCTGAGTACGGCGACGTTCACGCCTTGCAGCAAGGGCCGCCTCAGCAGCCGCGCCCGCATTATCCGCTCGGCTGCTCGCTGGTGTTTTCGCCGGGATGGGAGACGGACTCGGCTGGCGGCACGGCCGGGTTGTGCCAGCCGGTTGAGCGAGACCTCTACGATTGCTATATCACTTGTTTCTGGCCGGCGCAGGTGCCCGATCATTTCAACAACTATCCTGATTGGACCAGCAAATGCGCGAGCGCGACGAAGGATTGGCGGAATATCGATCTGGTTTTTCCGTGATGCAAAAGAGTGCGCAGTTCACCTCCGTAGGAGGGAAATGTTTATAGGGTCAGCTCGGTGTATGACCGCGAGCTCCGTAGGAGCGGAATGTTCTGAAGGGCTGGAACGTCGGATCGCCGCCGGTCGAACATTTCGCTCCTATGGAGCTAGGAGCTCAACGGTAGACGCGGTTCTATAAACATCCCATCCCTACGGGATTGAGCGAATACGAAAAGACGTTTGTTGAGGTTGGCATGAAATTGAAACTTTTGCTTTTCGCATGGCTGACCGTTCTCGTGGGTGCCCATGCTCAGCAACCGCGCCCGTCAACTGGCGCGCTGATGTACCTGGGCACGTGGCCAAACAAAATCCTCGTCATCGATGAGGCTCGACAACAAGTCATCGACGAAATCAAACTTGAGACGGGCGCGCCGCTTCAGGTCGTGCTCTCGCAAGATCACAAAAGGCTTTTCGTGCTGACGACCAAGATGGGCATTGAGGTTGTCGACCTCGCTACGCGAAAAGTCACCAGTCACTTCGAGCTCAACGAGGGTAATCGAAGAGTGTACCCGCTGGGCGGGGCGGCCGATCCTCAAGGCAAATTCATCTACACCACGCTGCGCACGTCGATCAAAGAAGTCGACCGATACAAACTCGAGAAGGCCAAGTTCGCAGTCATCGATCTCGAGCAGAAGAAGATCACAAAGACATTCGATTTTCCAAAAGAGTACGATCAGGGCTTCGGCTTCCTTGCGGGCTATAAGGTGTCGCCGGATGGGAAGCTGTTGTACGTGTTCAAAGAAGACATCCTCATTTTCGACCTGAACACGTTCAAGCAGGTTGACAAGATCGAGTTGTCAAAGCCGCTTTACCCCGGTCTGTTCCCGCTTAACGTCAGAGGCGACGAAGACCCGAATGAAGAACCTGGCTTTGTGACGTCGGTGTTCAACGCCACTGATCCGGTGGTGAGGCGTTCGATCTTTGGCATCGCAAGGATCAACCTGACCACAAAGAATGTTGACTTCACGCCGATCGGCCCGGCTGCCCCGATGAACAGGTTTTTGCTGACGCCCGATCGAAAGAAGGGCTACACCGTGACGTTCAGCGGGCAGGGCGGCAATCGCCGCACTGAGTTTTGGGTCTTTGATGTGACCGCGCGAAAGGTGATCAAGAAGCTTGAGTTCGAGAGCCGCTCGCGGTTCAACTTTGCGGTGAGCGGCGACGGTAAGAAGCTGTACATCTACGGCGCGGGCCCGACAATTGAGATTTACGACGCCGAGACCTTGAAGTTGGAGAAGACGATCACGCTCGAGGGCGACGCAACCACGCAGTTGTTGGTGTTTCGGCCGGGGTCGTAAGTAGACGTGCGAGGTGGAACGGGGCATTCATGTTAGTGGCGCTGGTGAAACTTCGCGTCTCTGCGAGTCTTTGCGGGCTTTGCGGGAAACAGGGCGATAGACGGGTTTCGCGCAGAGATCGCAATGACGGGTGTGCCTTCGAGAGGGCTTCTGCTCGACAACTCACCACCACACGGTCGGAGCCTTCTGTACGAGCCTTTCCGAGATGGACACCGAGTTCGAGCGCAGCGGAGGGCGTGAGCTCACGCGACGGCAAAACGCGCGGCTCCGTCGCAACCTGACCGACTATCGCGAATGGATCTGGTACGTGAACGGCAACGGGTGCTCGGTCACTCCGAGCAAATCAGTCAGATCCGCGGTCTATCTTGCGGCTGCCGATATTTTTTGAATTCGTGTTCAACTCCGGTTTTCTATTCGCCACCCGATAACCTATAATATCGTCTGTAACACTCTCCGCTTTTGCTTGAGATGACTCAAGCTGCTTGTGGACGCCGTTAACTTTTGTGGGCGCATTTGTGTGTCTATGAGCAGATTGATGATCATATCGAACCGGTTGCCCGTGACGGTCAAGGTCGAGCGTGGCGACGTGGCAATCGCAAGCTCTGTAGGCGGGCTGGCGACTGGATTGCGCGGGCCTCACCAGCAGTCTGATTCACTGTGGCTGGGATGGCCGGGCGACATCTCCCGATTCGACCCGTCTCAACGTTTGCACATTGAGAGAAACTTTTCAGATCGGCGCATGGTTCCGGTGGGGCTGACGACAACGGAAATCACGCGGTATTACGAAGGGTTCTCAAACGGCGTATTGTGGCCGTTATTTCATTACTTGACTGACAAAGTAGAGCGCGAAGCGTGGCGCAACTGGACGACGTACGCTGAGGTGAACCAGAGGTTTGCTGAAGTCGCAGCGCGGCATTATCAAGCTGGGGACCTGGTTTGGATCCATGATTACCATCTTGCGCTCGTGCCGCGGCTGCTTCGCCGGTTAATCCCTGACGCCCGCATCGGATTCTTCCTCCACATTCCGTTTCCTTCCTCGGAAGTGTTTCGCATTCTGCCGTGGCGGTCTGAAATCCTGGAGGGAATACTCGGCGCCGATGTGATAGGCTTCCACACCTATTCCTATCTAGCTCACTTTACTCGCGCACTGCTTCACGTGCTTCGTTTGGAAACCGACGGCGGGACGTTCCAATTCGATGACAAACAAATCCGCCTCGGCGTTTTTCCAATGGGTGTTGATGCTGCCGAGTTCAGCCGGCTCGCTAACGATGACCGCGTCGCGGCGCAGGTAGCGCAAATCAAAAGGAAGAGCGGCAACCGCAAGCTGCTGCTCGGCGTGGATCGGCTCGATTACACCAAAGGCTTGACCCGACGGATGCTCGCAATCGAGAGACTGTTCGAGCGCGAGCCATCGCTGCGCGGAAAGATTCGACTGGTGCAGGTGGTCGTCCCCTCTCGCGATAGAGTCGAATCCTACAAGCAACTCCGGCGGAATCTGGAAGAGATCATAGGCCGGATAAACGGAGCTTACGGCACGGTCGACTCGGTGCCGATTCACTATTTATATCGCTCGATAAGCCAGCGCGAGCTTGTGGCGCTGTACCGGGCTGCCGATGTGATGCTTGTAACACCGCTGCGCGACGGGATGAATCTCGTCGCCAAAGAATTCGTTGCATCGCGGACAGACGAAGGCGGCGTGCTTGTCTTGAGCGAATTTGCGGGCGCCGCTGCCGAGCTTGCAGAAGCGCTTCACGTGAACCCTTATGATTTGGATCGAGTGGCTGGGCTTATAAAAGAAGGTCTGAGCATGCCTGAGGAGGAACGAAAAGCGCGAATGCGGGCGATGCGCCGGCGTGTGCATGCTTACGACTCGTACCGTTGGGCTAACACGTTCATCGATGAACTGAAACATTCTCGGCGAGATGAAGTACACCCAACTCGCGCGTTCTCCACTGCGACGGAGATTGCAGATCTTTCGCGAGAGCTTCGCCGAGCTGAGCATTTGGTTCTTCTGCTGGACTATGACGGAACGCTCGTCCCTTTCGCGAGCACGCCGCAGCTCGCAGCGCCTGACCAGGATCTTCTAAGTCTTTTGAATGCGCTTGCGCAGCGTCCGCGCGCGATCATCCACGTGCTCAGCGGGCGCACGCGTGACACGCTGGAGCAGTGGCTCGGAAATTTGCCGATCGGTCTTCACGC
>DATFWM010000147.1:0-3783 GCA_035259295.1 Blastocatellia bacterium
GAGAACCGCCGTAAAAATAATAACGGCACGGTTGGATTGAGTCGTCATTGATACATCTCCGTCACTGCATGATACCGGGTCGTTGATATCGACCGAAGAAGAGTTTTCTCTCACTGATTCAAAAGCCTCCTCGCCTCGGCGGCTTTGCGCTCCCTCTCTTTGCGAGCGGCGACCTCCGCATCACTCTCTTTCCGTGCAGTCTTAGTAACCTTGCCCGCGTTCTTGTTGGCCGAGGGCAGTTCACCACCCGCCAGTTGGTCTGCTGGCTTTACCGGTTCCATCTGTTGGATCGGCTGAGGCGGAGGCTGCGGCACGGGCGTCGCAGGCTGACTCGCCGTCGATGACGGAGGCGTTGCGGGAGCCGCCGACTGAGCGGGTTGCGTCATTGGTGGAGGCGACGTCGCCGCCGGCTTCTTACCGCCGTTGAGCATGACAAACGCAACGCCCGCGACTGCGACAATCACCACCACAACCGCTGCAAGCGCGATGAACAGCTTCGCGTTCGACTTGGCCGGGGCCGGCGGCGCAGCCGGTTGGAACGCAGCCGGAGCCGGATAAGCGCCTGGAACGGGCTCCTCACCGCCGAGCCGCGTCTGTTTCACCTGATCCCCCGCGGACGCCGTGGAAGCTCCCGCAGCCAGTCTCGTCTCTCTCTCCTCTGCCGCGGAGGTCGGCGTAGCGGCGATCACCGGCTCGGTTGCTCGCGCGGGCGGGGCCGTCGCCACAATCGAAGGCGCGACTGCCGTTCCTGTTGTGCCCAGAAGCATATTTCTAAACTCGGCGGCGCTTTGAAATCGCGCGTCGGGTTTCTTAGCCAGCGATCGCATTATCGCCTGTTCGACGGCTTGAGGAATATCCCCAGCAAACACGCGAGGCGGAGCGGGCGCGTCTTCGATCTGCATCTTCATCAAATCGTATTCGCTGTCGGAAGAGAAGGGCACCCTTCCCGTGAGCATTTCGTAAAGCAGAATGCCAAGTGAGTAAATATCCGACCGGGCGTCCGTTTCTTGTCCGCGGACCTGCTCAGGCGACATGTACTCGATGGTGCCGACGATGTTGCCTTGCTTGGTCATTCGCGCGGTCCCAAGCACGCGAGCGATTCCGAAGTCCATCACTTTCAAAATGCGGCTCTCGGTCAGCATAATGTTAGCCGGTTTGATGTCACGATGAATGATTCCCATCCTGTGCGCGTGATCGATTCCTTCCAGCGCCTGACAAAGCAAAGCTATCGCTCTGTCGCAAGCCATCGCGCCCGAGTTTCGAATCACGTTGTCGAGCGTCTCACCGCGCACGAACTCCATCACCATGAAAAAGTCGTCGCCTTGTCGGAGGAAGCTGTAAAGCGTAGCGATATTCGGATGATTGAGCTTGGCAAGCGTCACTGCCTCAGAGCGAAACCGCTCGACGATGTTGGGCTGGCGCGAAAGCTCGGGCCGAAGCATCTTGATTGCAACTTCGCGTTCGAGCATCACGTCGATGCCCCGGAAGACCGCGCCCATCCCGCCCTCGCCGATCTTGTCGGTTATCTTGTAGCTGCCAACGATACTGCCAATCATACTCGCGCCTCCATCTCCCGAGTCTCGCGCACCGGTTTTTCTTCCGCTTCGGCAATCGGCTTAACGGTGAGAATGCCGACGCTGATATTATCGTGACCTCCGCGTTCTTTTGCGAGCGCAATGAGGCTCTCACACGCCGCCTGAGGCTCGGCCTTCTCGATTTCAGCCTTGATCTCTTCGTCCTCTACCAGATCATACAGACCATCCGAGCACAATAGAAAGCGATCGCCCTCACGAACGGGCATCGGCTCGTCCCAGGTCGAAACCTCAACCTGAGGATGACTACCGATCGCTCGCAGGATAACGTTCTTATCGGGGTGATGTCGCGCCTCCTCGAGGTTGATCAAACCGCGCTTGACCATCTCCATCACCTCGGAGTGGTCTTCGGTCATCACGTATATTCCGCCGTTGCGCACGAGATAGAGTCGGCTGTCACCCACGTGCGCGGCAAGAGCCGAGCCGTTCTTCAAAACCAGTGCCGTGCAAGTAGTGCCCATCCCCTTCAAGGCCTCGTCCTTTTCGGACATCTCGAAGATTTCGCGGCTGGCTTGATTGAACGCCTTCTTGAGCGCGGACTGCGGCGCGCCCTTCTCCTCATAATAGACGCGGCTGATCACATCGATGGCTTTGTTGCTGGCGACTTCGCCGGCGGAGTGGCCTCCCATTCCGTCGCAGACCAGAACGAGCAACCCCTTTTTCGCCACCACGTCGGGATCGCCTGGCTGAACGAAGCGAATGCAGTCTTCGTTCACCTCGCGGACGCAACCAACGTCACTGAGAAGGCTGGCGGCAATTTCGTACTTTGGCTTTTCAGACAGCTCCCCGTCAGAAGCGGTTTCAAGCCGCTCGTGATCGACACTGTTTCGTTTCCGCCTTTTCCAAAAACTAAACATGTTACCGGTTGTTCCTTAATCGGCTGTCACTGTCTCATCAGTGTGTAGCTGTATTCATGTTTACCCACGGTCACCGTAAACTTGTCGTGCAGGTCTTTGAAGCCATCGCGTTTGAGCACTACATCGAACTGCTCACCGATTGAAGCGTCGAACTCGAACGGCGTCTTGCCAATCCGCTTTCCGGCGCTTCCCGTAATCTCGACCGTAGCAACGCCGTCCATCGTATCGATCTTATAATGTTCGATCGGAGCCTGCGGCTTTGGCGGCGTGACCTTTCCTCTGTCATCCGGTTTCGAAGGCGGGATCACGTTCTGGCGGTCCTGCTGTTTGCTTTGGCCGACCGTTGAATCATCTGACGGCATCACCACGAAGTACACGGCGAAAATCAAGACGAGCGGAGTCACGACAGCCGCTGCCACCTTCCACCAATGCTGCTTTAGGCCCGCAAGAAAGGATTTGTTTTGGGGCGCAGTCAGGTCCGGAGCGGCGACCCCGGCCGTAATGCGCCTTGTATCTTGAAGAAGATCCCAAGCGGTTTGATAACGATCGCCGGGTTTTTTCTTCAAACACTTCGATATGATGGCTTCTATTTCTCGTGGCACTGACGGGTTCACGCTCCCAATGGGCGTGTAATCGGCCTTGCACAGGTTGTCGCAAAGCTCTCCGATGCTCGGCGATTTGAAAGGCACCTGGCCGGTCACCATCTCATACAACAAAACGCCAAGCGCCCAGATGTCCGAGCGCCCGTCGGCATTACCGCCTTTCACTTGTTCGGGCGAGAGGTATTCCAAAGTGCCGACAACGTCGCCGGTCATCGTCAGGCTCGGAGTGTCTACGGATTTGGCTATACCAAAATCCAGCAGCTTAACTTCCCCCGTCGAGCCGATCTTGATGTTGTTCGACTTGATGTCGCGATGCACGACGCCATGGCTGTGAACGTAATGAATGGCTTCGGACACCGCTTGAAGAATATAAAGAGCTTCCTGGATGGGCAGGATGCCGAAAGACTTGATTCGTTCGTGCACGGTCTGCCCGTCAACGTATTCCATCACGATGCAGGGCTGGCCGTTTAATTCGAGAAAATCGTAAAGCGTGGCGATGTTGTGATGATGAAGACTCGCCTGAATCCGCGCTTCGTTTTGGAACCGCGCGACCCAGCTCGAGCCGGGCACCGATTGCGTCAAAACTTTGATAGCGACGACTCTCCCGATTTTGGAATGAACGCCACGATAGACCTCGCCCATCCCGCCCGCGCCAATGTAATCCACGAGCCGGTAGTCGCCGATTGACGCATTTATCAGGTTCGGCCTGGTCATTACGGTCAAGACCATGTA
>DATFWM010000148.1:0-6358 GCA_035259295.1 Blastocatellia bacterium
TACGACTACATCCAGTCGGAGTTTCCGCAAACATTAACTTACCCAGAATCGCCTATCGCTTGACTAAGGGACCACGGACTCGAACACGTCGATCTCGCTTCCGCCATAAGTGACGTAAATGCGATGCGTCGAGGGATCAACAGCAAGCGCATGACCGCCGTGATGTGTCGGAACATTCTCCAGTACAGTGTACCGATCGGCCGAGTCCTGATGAATGACGGTCATCGTGCCGGAACCACCATTCGCCGTGTAGACCCGCTGCAATCCCGAATCGTACGCCGAAAAATCTACACCCGCGCCGATCGGGAGCGTTGCGATCACCTTCCCCGTCGCTGCGTCTAGGACCACGAGCTTCTCGTTTCCGCAAGCAGAGAATAACCGCTGATGGTCTGCGTCTAGGGCGAGTCCTGTCGGCTCAGCACCGGGCGCCGTCTTATAGCGGGCCACAACCGCCTTCTTCTGTGGATCGATAACAACCACTTCGCTCGTGTCTTCAAGGTTCTGGTAGACGATCCCCGTCCTAGGATCGGCTTGAACGTATTCTGCCAGCCCGCCCAACGGAATCGTTGTGGCTTTTTCCGTGGCCGGGTCGATGAACGTCATAGCGCGGCCCTCGTGATTTGAAACACACACAAGCTTAGCCGCGGCATTGTAAATGATTGCATCCGGTCCGTGACCGCCGGGAATCTTTCGCAGCAGTTTGTTGGTCTTCAGATCGATCACGCCGATCTTGTCCTCTCCCCTATTGCTGGTGAAACCTAGATTGGGCTCGGGCACGAGCGCGACACTGCAAACTTTCGCAAGATCGCCGATCGAAGTGATGATGTTGTTCGTCTGAATGTCAACGACTACGAGCTTATTCTCGGTGCGATACCCCGCATACAGTCGATGAGTCTCGGGCGAAACGATCAGGTAATCGGTGAACCCGCCCTTGCCTGGCAGGTGAATGGTGCCGACTAACTTGACCGTCTTTGACGGAGCATTGGCGACGCCTTCGTCCTTCTCCGGCCGAGAGGGGGTAACTTTATCGTTGCTCTGAGCGCGACAAGCAACGAGGAAAACGGCAACAGTCGCGCTCAACACGACTAGACACAATTTAAGAATGCCCATCATCGTCCTCCAAAAAACGACTTCATCCAAGAAGGGCGCCCGCCGCGGCTTAACCAACGCCAGCGACCATCGCGCCGACTGGGATATAAGCTACACCGTCTTTTCTACTGCGACAGGTCATCCATTGAGTCGGTTCAACGAAGCAAGCTCACTCGCCTGCTCTCACCTGCTCACCGACCTGCCTTTGACAATAAGTGTAGAGAGCGTCGTAGACTGGCAATTCAATTTCCAGGATCTCGTAGTCATCCTTCAGTCCAAGATGACGGAAGCCTTCGGCGATGGCCTTCAACCCTGGAGCTTCCGGCCGCCCGTATAGGTCTTGAGCGACATCAGCTCCGTGAACTATCTGGGCCAACAATTGGATTGCCGGATCTTCAATGCCATACTTTGAGACTATGGCTTCGAAGCTGCACTTGCCCTCGTGATGACCCAACTCTACTCCGGCGACATCAAACGGAATTGCCTGTTCACGCGCAGCCAGCTCAAAAACTTTCTCGGCCGGGACGAAGAAGAACGATGCCTCCGCGTCGACAAACTTTCTGATCAGCCAGGGACACGCAACGCGGTCTACCTTGACGTGCTCTCGTGTAATCCACCTCATAACGCCCCCTTCGATTCACCGTGCTTCTCTGACGACATGACCTTGACTACTTCGCGGTGACGCGCAAGTCGTCGAAGTAAGTCACCGAATCCGCCTTCGTCCACAATCCAACCTTGCCTGGGTCCTTGAACGTGTCGTCTTTGGCGTCGATTTTCCTCTCGCCGTCGTAGTAACAGATGATGTGATTGCTAACACACTCGACGCGCAACTCGTGCCACTCGCCGGAAGCGACTTTGAAATTGGCGCCAGCGAACTGCACACGCCGCCCGCTGACTACGTGATACAGCCGATAGTTGTTCTCCAGCGCATTGGCCCGAACTATGTAGTAGTTGTTTGCGTCTTTCAGTCGGAACACCATCCCCGCGGCTCGATCCACCTGACCGGAGACGGCTTTGAACTTGACGCTCATTTCAAGGTCTTTGAAAGAACCTTCGTCGGCGATCGCCAGCGGGAACCGATAATCGGTCTTGTCAGCCGAAATCTGCGCGAGCACGTTGGGCTGAGACGGCGCAGAGGGGTCCGCCTTCACAACCCATTGAACTTTCCCACCCCCGCCGGTAAGCGCTTCGTGAAACTTTGCCGGCAACTTTCCCACGGCGTCGCTGTCGAAGTTGTAAATGAGCACTTGCCCCGCGCTTTGTAACGGCGCGGGAGCTTCCGGCGCCACACTGTTTTCGGCTGATGGTGATTCATCGCCATCGCCGTCGTTGTGCGCGCCGCTCCTGCCGCATGCGACGAGAAGCAGCGAGAGGGCGAATATGCTTAAGCTGGTTGTGAGTTTATTCATTGACAACTCCTTTCGACTCGATACTTCTATTCGGAGGTGCGGGCCATTCCGTTCGCGAGCGGCAGTTCAACGGTGAACCTGGCCCCCTGGCCTTCCGTACTTTCGATCCCTACGCGACCGTGGTGAGCCGCGCAGATTGATTTGACTATCGAGAGTCCCAACCCCGCGCCCCCGACCTTTCGCGAGCGAGCCTTGTCGACGCGGTAGAAGCGCTCAAACACATGCGACATTGATTCCGCTGGAATGCCCGGTCCGCTGTCCGACACTTGAAGCACCGCATTGTGGCCATCCACGCGGACGCCTACTTCTACATTTCCACCTTCGCTCGTGTATTTGATGGCGTTGTCTAGCAGGTTCACTACCACTTGCTTTACTCGACCAGGATCGCCTTCGACCTCTACCGGGCCGGATGTGCTGCACGTCAAATCGATCCGCTTGTCCTCTGCCAGCAGTCGCATTTGGTCTGCGGTGGCACTCACAAGCTCGGCAAGATCGAATCGTTCGCGCGCCATCAAAGCCTCGCCGGCGTCTAGGCGTGAAATTGCAAGCAAGCTTTCAACAATCTTCGACAGACGCTCGGTCTCTTCCAGGGCGCTGCCGATCGTATCGCTGAGATCAATGGGCAGGTCTTTTTGTTGAGCAACGGCCTCCAGCTCGCCGCGCAAGACAGTCAGCGGAGTTCGCAACTCATGTGACGCATCCGCTGTGAACCGGTTGACATGCCGGAACGATTGCTCGATTCGGGCGATCATTCGATTGAGCGCAATCGACAATGCTTCGATCTCGTCGCCGGTCTTGGCCTCGGGCAAGCGCTCGCCAAGATTTCGCGATGTGATTAGCTCAGCGCTGCGTGTAATTTCCCCCACCGGCGCCAGCGCTCTGCGCGTCAGCAGGTAACCGCCACCTATCGCCAGGCCGACCACGACCGGTAACCCGAGCGCGAGCGTCACCAGGAGCCCGTGGAGCACGCTGTCGATCTGGGTGTCTGGCGCCCCGGTTTCAATCAAGAAACGGCTGCCATCGCGCGCGGTGTAGCTTATGGTTTGGATTAACAACTCGCCGTCGCCCGACATCTTTTGTTCTCGGGCGAAATCCCGATCGATCGGCCATGCAACCGGGCCCAGGCCGGATGGGTCGAAGCTTCGATCCCTGGGCAGGCCCGAAACGTAAATAACTTCACCGCCCTCGCGTGTTATGCGAATGAATCGACCATTGATCTCCGGCGCGAAGTGCTCTTTGATTTCATCGATGACGTATGCCTCGCCGCTCTGATTGATGTTTGCCACAAGGGTGTCTCCGATCTGCCGCGCTTGCAGCAGCAGCGACTCTCTCAGGGTGCGATTGAGATAATGCGCGAGCCCGACGTAGACGGATGCTCCCAGCAGCGCGAGCGAGCCTGCGAGCAACCCCGCGTACCATACCGTAAGACGGAACCGGATCGAGCGCGTGTTCATCGTTCGGCCTCATCGCTGACTCTATAGCCCATCCCGCGCACGGTTTGTATCAGCTTGGTTTCATACGGCTGGTCAATCTTGTTTCGGAGATGGCGAATGTAAACGTCGACGATGTTGGTTACGCCGTCAAAGCTCTGGTCCCAGACGTGCTCGATTATCATTGTTCGCGAAAGAACCCGGCCCGAATTGAGCATCAAGTATTCGAGAAGCGCGTATTCCTTCGCCGTGAGATCGATTCGCCGCCCGCCGCGTTTGACTCGTTGCGAAAGGCGATCCAGCTCCAGGTCGCCGATTCGCAGCAGGCTGGCGCGGGAGACCGGGCCCCGCCGGAGCAGCGCCTTCACACGAACCAATAGCTCGGCGAAGGCGAAGGGCTTTGTGAGGTAGTCGTCAGCACCCGCCTCGAAGTTTTCAACCTTGTCAGCAAGGGCGTCTCGCGCGGTGAGCATCAGGATCGGCACGTGTTGATTAGAGCGACGAACGCCGCGCAGAACTTCGGTGCCGCTCAAACCGGGCAGCATCAGGTCAAGGATAATCAAGTCGTATTGGTAGGTCGTTGCAAATTCCAGCGCTGCACTACCATCGCATGCCGTGTCGACTGCGAAGCGCTCGGCTATCAGACCTCGTTCCACGAACCGCAATACCTTTTCTTCGTCTTCGACCAGGAGAATGCGCATGCACTTAGATACTCAGGATACTCGGAATACATTAACCCATTCTTAAAGACACATGAAATCTCGTTCAGAATCAAAAATGACTGGAGGTTTAGGCGTGACAAAGCGCGGAAGGCGCGACTCAAAGTCTTAAGAGGACAATTTCTTCGATCTCAGGTTTCTTCCGTCCGTTTCTTGAAGAATTCGATCACCATCAGGATGACGAACGAAATCCCGGCAAGCACCACCGCCATTACATTCGCTCCAACATAATTCCTGTCATCCAATGATCGGAAGATGTAGATAGTCGATGTCTCAGTCAAGCGGCTTACATTGCCGCTCACAATCAGCACCGCGCCGATTTCGCCGACCGCCCGCGCGAACGTAAGCGAGACGCCGTAGAATAATCCCCATCGTATTGCAGGCAGCGTCACATGCCAAAAAGTCTGCAAGCCGCTCGCACCGATCGTGAACGCAGCATCTTCTTGCTCGCGGCTGAGCTGAGCAAGAACCGGCATCACCTCGCGTATCACGAAAGGGAGAGATATAAAGACCGTCGCCAGCAGGATTCCCGGCAGAGCGAAGACTACCTTGATCCCAAGCGCGTCGGTCACAGACGTGAGCCAGCCTCCCCTGCCAAACAACAGAATCAACATGAAACCCGCTACGAGCGCCGAGAGTGCGAACGGCATATCCACAAGGCCGTTCAGTAGCCGCTTGCCCCAAAAGTTGTCGCGCACTGGAACCCAGGCGATGCACACGCCGAAGACCGTGTTGATAGCAGTCGCGCCAATCGCCATAACCAGCGTGAGCTTGAGCGAGCTGAGCGCATCCACCGAAGTGATCTCGCGCACCAACGCGCTCGCGCCATCCGCAAACGCGCCCGAGACGATCGCGATCAGCGGAGCGATCAGCAGTCCAGCGGCGTACAAGAGCACAATCGCAATCAACACCCACTCGACTAACCTGGAACGCCTGCGCGCGGACGACCGATCGCGAGATGTTTTTTCACCGCCGAGGCGCGGAGGGCGCAGGGGCGACGTAGAGTTTCTTCTCTGCGAGTCCTCTGCGCTCTCTGCGTCTCTGCGGTGAATTAGATCTTCAACTCGAGTCATTAACTTCTCCGGTTGCGGCTTTGAATCCATTCGACGGTGACGATCAGACTGAACGAGAGCGTGAGCAACACGATTGACATCGCACTTGCTCCGCGTTGGTTTTGCGATTCCACCTGTCCGAATATATAAACAGGCGCGGTGAGCGTCGGCCCCGGAATGTTGCCCGCCACTACCACTATTGACCCGAATTCTCCAAGCGCTCGCGCGAAGCTGAGTAGTGAGCCGGTCATGACGCCGGGTGAAATGTCGGGCAGCACCACTCGCCAAAACGTCGTCCACTTTGAAGCGCCGATTGTATAAGCCGCTTCTTCCTCGCTCCTTTCTGCTCCCATTAGCATCGGCTGAACTGTGCGAATCACAAAGGGATAAGTGATGACCAGCAGCGCCGGCAGAATTCCCGGCGTAGCAAAGATCACCTGCATGCCGTGCGACTGCAGCCACGCCCCAAGCGTTCTTTGAGGACCATACAGCGCAACGAGCATCACGCCGGTTACTAGAGTCGGAATCGCAAACGGCATGTCTACCATTGCGTTGAACAATCGCCTTCCGGGAAATTGATGCCGCACAAGAACGTAGGCCGTAAGCGTTCCCATCACCGCATTGATGACTGTGACAACGGCAGCCATGATCAGGGTCAG
>DATFWM010000149.1:0-2440 GCA_035259295.1 Blastocatellia bacterium
AGACGGCATCAAGCGGATCACGATCAATCGTCCTGAACGTCGCAATTCGGTCGACGTCGAAACCGTCGGGCTATTGCACGAAGCCATTCAACGCTCAGCCGAAGACGATAGCAAGGTTGTCGTTCTCACCGGCGCAGGCGACGCCTTCTGCGCGGGCGCTGACCTGCAAGCGACTTCCGAACGCGACATCAAGAGCATAGACGTGACAGCCTCGCTTCGCGAACGCACCAATCCGACGATTCTCGCGATGCGCGCCTTGCCGAAGCCGATCATTGCTCGCGTTCACGGGCACGCGGTTGGCGTCGGATGCAACTACGCACTGGCGTGCGACATAATCATCGCATCCGACGAAGCCAAGTTCGGACAGGTGTTCGTCAAGATCGGATTGATGCCCGACGGTGGCGCGACTTTCTTCCTGCCTCGCACGGTAGGTTACGCAAAGGCTTTTGAGTTGATGGCGACCGGCGACATAATTACTGCTGCCGATGCGCTCGCGCTCGGGCTGGTCAACCGCGTCGTACCGTTTGAAGAACTCGACTCGACGGTCAACGCGATGGCTTCGAGACTCGCAGCGTCACCCGCGATCGCGCTGAGAAAGATAAAGCAAGCATTAAACCACGGGCTGAATTCTGATCTCGCCTCAGCATTGGACTTCGAGGCTGTCAATCAGCAAGCTTGTTTTCATTCGGAAGATTTCCTGGAAGGCGTGAAAGCGTTTCTCGAAAAGCGGAAGCCAAACTTTCAAGGCAGGTAACATAAATGACCAATCGAGGCAGAGCAACATTCGCACTGTCGGTTCTGTTCGCGATTAACACCATGAACTTCTTTGACCGGCAAATTCTGGGCGCGGTCGGAGAAATGGTGCGCAAGGAATGGGCTTTGAGCGATACCGCGCTGGGCACGCTTGGCACCGCATTCACGCTTCTGTACGCCGCGGTTGGATTGCCTCTCGGGCGATTGACGGACAAGACGTTGCGAACGCGAATCCTTTCCGCGGGCGTTTTTCTTTGGACGCTCACGACCGTGGCATCGGGGATCGCAAGGAACTACTGGCAGCTTTTTGCCGCACGTCTCGGAGTCGGAGTCGGCGAAGCGAGCTGCGCTCCCGCGTCCTCGTCGCTTATAGGCGATCTGTTCCCGGCGACTCGCCGCGCGAAGGCGTTGTCGGTCTTCATGCTCGGCCTACCGATCGGCATCGCGATCAGTTATGCGGTCAGCGGCACGGTGGCTCATCAGTTTGGCTGGCGATCGGCGTTTTACGTCGCCGGCATTCCCGGAATGATTTGCGTCGTTGCGGCTCTGTTCATCCACGAACCGCAGCGCGGAGCGACGGAGCTTCATGCGATCGGCGGCCGCCGTCGTGAAGGCCCCGCGAACGGCTCGCGTTGGTTGTGGGGCGCGCTGCTGATCGCAGCAGTTGGTTATGTCATATTCTGGGGACGAACGAGCAATTGGATTGCGCCGGCATATTTCTTTCCGAGTTGGCTGATTCTTGTTGCAGTTTGCTTCGCCTTCCGACGCAAGATCGATCGGTCGATGGAGCCGTTTCTGTTAGTGCTGTCGATTCCGACGATGTGGTGGCTGATCCTATCGGGAGCGCTTCACAACTTCAACATGTATGCGATCGGCTCGTTCCTTTCGCCGTTTCTGATTCGCTATCACCTTGCTGGCGCGGAAATCGGTGAGGCCACGCGGCAAGCAGGTTTTATATCAATGTGGGTCAACGGGCTTGCGGGCGTGCCGGGACTGATACTTGGCGGGATCATCGGTGACGCAATCGTGCGTCGTCGAGCGAACGGAAGACTTCTGGTTGGCGCCATCGCGATTTTGTTATCGGCGCCGCTTCACTATCTTGGCTTGCTGCAGCCGGCGGGAAGCACTATCGGATTCGCCTTGCTGATGGGCCTGGGCGTGGCCGCGATGTACGCGTATTACTCGACGGTCTACTCGACGATTCAAGACGTGATCGAGCCGGCGCTGCGGGGCAGCGGAATGGCATTGTACTTTTTCGCGATGTACGTGCTGGGTGCGTCGCTCGGTCCGGTGGGAACCGGGTTGGCGAGTGATTTTTTCACCCGGCGAGCGGCGACTGCTGCGGGAGTGACGGAGTTCACGCGTCAGGCCCTCGAGCCTTTCCGCGCCGAGGGGCTGCATTCAGCGATGTTTATCATTCCGGTTCTCGGCGGGCTCTTGATGCTCGTTCTGTTCGCGGGCTCTCGCACCGTGGCAAAGGACATGGAAAAACTTCGGCAGTGGATGCATGATTCGACCGAAGAAGCTGCGGTTGCTGAAGCGGCGGTCAAAGCGGCAAATTAGCGTGATAGTTTTTGAATCAAGTTGTAGGCGAAGCATGCGCGTTGCGAAGACTCGTGCCGTAACACGACACGTCCTGTTGTTTGTTATCTCTGCGTTTCTGATCGCGACGAGCGCCTTTCAGTCT
>DATFWM010000150.1:0-3332 GCA_035259295.1 Blastocatellia bacterium
CGCCGCTCTCAGTGGCTTCCTCAACCTAATAGCTTAGCGAGCCAACGCCAGTTGGAGCTTTTTCGCCGGCCGCTTCTTGGACGATCTTCACACCCACGCTCGCACCGATCCGAGTAGCGCCCGCTCGTATCATTTCGTGCGCCTGCTGCAGGTCCTTAACTCCGCCTGACGCCTTCACGCCCATTTGCCCGCCAACCACGCGACGCATCAGGGCTACGTCTGCCACCGTGGCGCCCCCCTTGCTGAAGCCTGTCGAGGTCTTCACAAAATCGGCGCCGGCGTCTCTCGCCAGTTCACACGCCCGGACTTTTTCTTCATCGGTGAGAAGAGCGGTCTCGATTATCACTTTGCAAAGATCGTCAACTTCGTGAGCGACCTCGACAACGCCGCGTATGTCGCGGGAGACCAGATCGTAGTCGCCCGACTTCAGAGCACCGACGTTGATTACCATGTCGACTTCCCGAGCCCCGTCGAATATCGACCGCCTTGTCTCAAACGCTTTGGTGTCGGGGGCGTTTGCTCCGAGAGGGAAGCCTATAACGGTGCAAACTTTGACGCCGGTCCCGCGCAGCGCGCACGCGGCCTCCCGCACCCACGTTGGATTGATGCACACCGACGCAAACCCATAACGCGCGCCCTCTTCGCACAGCTTCAGGATTTCATCTCTCGTTGCATCCGGTTTCAGGAGGGTATGATCGATGTATCGAGCGACCTCACGTGCCGCTTCGCTCTCTAGTCCGGAGAGTCCGAACCGCAAGCCGCCGTCACCGATCAGCGAGTGCATACGGTCAGGACACTTCACAAAACACTCATCGTGAAGAAGCGCGCAGTCGTTTACCGCTTGACCCGAGCCCAGTCGCGCGAGGATCACGTCGGTGATTTGCGAAACGAGATCTTCGATTCTGAGATCATCCTGCATTCGAGCGCCTTCCATGAGCGGGGTTCCGATCGCTCAGCCGCGACTTGATGTTCTCAAGCACAGAGTAAGGGACGTGGAGATCTCCCTTGCCAGTGACAATGTCCAGATCGGGTTTGTATGTTCCGTGATAGTCGCTGCCACCCGTTAACAGCAGTCCAAGCTGTGTTGCGACCTCGGTGTACTGTTCTCGTTCGCCAATGCTGTGGCGACTGTAAATCGCTTCGACGCCATCCAGACCGAGGGCTGCCAGATGTTCGATCAGCTCCAGAACGTCCTTCATAGAAGGAAGCTTCAGTTGATAAGGATGGGCGAGGACCGCGATGCCCCCCGCCTCGTGCAGCAACTCGATTGATTCGGCCGGCGACAGCCGCTTCTTTTCGACGTAAGCTGCCGCTCCCTTCGCCAGGAACTTGTTGAACGCGTCCTGTATTGAATCGGCGAAGCCCTTTTGAACCAGAATCCGGGCGAAATGAGGCCTCCCGACGACTTCATTGCCGGCGAGGCTGGCAACTTCGTCATAGTTGATATCAACGCCAAGTGACCTGAGCTTCTCGGCAATTTGCGGGTTGCGGGCATCGCGAGCAACTCGAAGCTCCTGGAGTTTGCTCAGCAACGCATCACAATCGTCGTCGATCCCGTAGCCGAGAATGTGCATTGTTCCGGGTGAGTACTCGGCGCTGATTTCTATTCCTCTTACGAACTCGAGGCCAATGCGTTCGGCGGCAGCCAGGCCTTCGGCAAGTCCGCCGACGGTGTCGTGGTCCGTGATCGCGATGGCGCGCGCTGCATTCGCTTTCGCGCGCTCGACCAGCTCGGCAGGCGTCGCGCTGCCATCGGAGAACGTTGTGTGTGAGTGAAGATCGATCGCATCAATCATCGTCGCGAGCATATTAGCGGCCTCAATTCTTCGAAGTCAATTTGTCATTATGTTCGTGGTCACCACCTCCACGCTGAAGTCGGTATGCTCTTCTGATATTGAGAAACTAGCATACGAGCTTCCACGCTGAGGGTGGGATTGCTGACGCGGTCAGCAGCCCGATCTTTCCGCGCGATACGAGCTCGGAAGAGGAGTTCGTCATTTCGGTGTGCTGAGGACGCAGAATAGGCTGTCAGAGCCGATTCTGCGGCTGCTACCACAGGAATGGCTCCCAGAGCCACTCCTGTTCTGTTAATAATTTGGCCGAATATGCCTTGATTTTTCGATGTTTAACGAGGGTCTGCATGACGACGGTGGCTTTGCGCGCGAATAATGCCACCCTGAAACGTGCTCTGGGAGCCTTTTTCGTTGGAGCCCCGCGTTTTAACAAAAATGGCGCTCTCGTTATCAAAAAAAATCGTTGACAATAATCGCCGAAGTAAATATATACAACAATATGTTGTATATCATTAACTGTAGTACACAAGAGTAGCAACGCTACATTATCTTGTGTGCGAAGGTGAATCTAAGAAAGGAGAAGCACACGTTATGGCAACTGCAAAGAAAGGCGGCGCCAAGAAGGCCGCTAAGGGCGGTGCAAAGAAGGGTGGCGCCAAGAAGGGCGCAAAGAAGAGATAACCTTCTGCCGCTACGCAAAACGGGGGTTCTCTGTGTGAGAACGCGGGGATGGGAAACCATCCCCTTTTTCTTTGTCCGAACGAGGTGTCGTCGACATTAGTCGGCAAAAGCCCAGGCTCAACTTTTCAAGACACTTCGGCTACACTGATTGGACGATGGTAATCGAACGAGACGAACGACCTTGGGGCTTCTACGAAGTTCTGGCGGAAGCGCCGGGATATAAGGTCAAACGCATTGAGGTAAAGTGCGGACATCGCCTTAGCCTTCAAATGCACGACAGTCGCTCGGAACATTGGGTGGTCGTGCGGGGTTTGGCGTTGGCAACAATCGGGGATCAGCAGGTCTCGATTGGCCCAAACCAACACGTGCTGATACCGCCGCGTACCAAGCATCGTGTCGCCAGCATCGGTGACGAAGCACTTGTTTTCATCGAAGTGCAGTGTGGAAGCTATCTGGGCGAGGACGATATCACGCGGTTCGAGGATGATTACAACCGGAATCAAGCCTAAACGCCCACCTTTATCTTGAGCGCAGTCTTCTTCGGTATAGCCTGCTCCGTGACGCCGTAAAGATCCGGCGCGCCTTCGGGTCTGGTCCTCCAGCGCCTATGAATCCAGAGCCACTGATCGGGATAACGTCGTGCATATTGCTCTACGATCTTCGTGAAATTCGCCGTGTTGAGCTGCACCTCTTCTTTGAAATCACCGGTTCGTATCAACTTGATTTCGGGCTCAAACTTCAGGCGGTGCTTGCCCAGATCGGCATCCCAGATCAAAAACCCCGGAACAACCGGCGCCTCGGTCCTGAGAGCAAATACCGCAAGACCAGTCGTGGAACATGCGGGTATACCGAAGAAAT
>DATFWM010000151.1:0-4670 GCA_035259295.1 Blastocatellia bacterium
TTCCATTCCGATGCGTCACGGGATGACCATCGGCGAGCTGGCTTTGATGTTCAATCGAGAATTTGGAATTGGCTGCGAGCTTGAAGTCATCAAGATGGAAGGCTGGCGACGGGGGATGTACTTCGACGACACGCCTCTGCCGTGGGTGATGCCCTCGCCGAACATGCCGACGTTTGAAACAGCGGTCGTCTATCCCGGCAGCGTAATGATCGAGGGCACGGCAGTATCCGAAGGTCGAGGCACGACTCGACCGTTCGAGATAATCGGCGCACCTTACATCGATCCATATGAGTTGATTGCCGAGCTGAAGAAGGACGACCTGCGGGGCGTGGTGTTTCGCCCGCTTCATTTCCAACCGACGTTTCATAAGTTTGCCGGCGGGCTTTGCGGCGGAATTCAAATTCACGTAGCGGATCGCGACACGTTTAAGCCGGTCATCACCGGAGTTGCAATCGTCAGCGCGATCCGCCGGCTTTATCCAGATCGCTTCGAGTGGAAGCAGCCGCCTTACGAATACGTCTACGACAAGCTTCCCTTTGATGTCATCAACGGAAGCTCCCAGCTTCGTGAACAGATTGAAGCGGGAATACCGGCGGCTGAGATCGAGGAAAGTTGGCGCGGCGGTTTGAAACACTTCGCCGAGCTGCGCAAGAAATATCTTCTGTATTAACCAATCGCCATAGACCACGGATGACGCTGATCAAACGGATTTGCATGGATAGATCCCCGATGATCCGTCGCATCGGCTTCATCCGTGGTCTATAATCTCGCTGTATGGAGTCGCTCGAAGAACTTCTCGAACGAGCCGAACACTCTCACGGTCACATGTGCGCGGGGCAAGTGCTCGGCGTTCGCATGGCGATGCTTGGTTGCCAATCGGTCGGCATCGAAGATCCACGAGGCGCCGATCGAAAGAACCTGATCGTCTTCGTCGAGATCGATCGCTGCGCCGCTGATGCCGTGAACACCGTCACCGGCTGCAGACTCGGCAAGCGCACGTTGAAGTATTACGATTACGGTAAACTCGCGGCGACGTTCCTAAACGTGAAAACGGGCGAGGCAGTGCGAGTGGTTGCGCTGGATTCGTCACGCGAAGCCGCCGACTGCGCTTTTCCGGAAATCGAGAACAAATACGAGCGGCAGCTCCGCGCTTACAAGCTGCTGCCCGACGAGGAGCTGTTCAAGGTCGAGCGCGTCCGTGTGAACGTGCCGCCTCAGGATCAGCCTGGAAGGCCGGTTTCAAGGGTCCAATGCGATGAGTGCGGCGAAGGGATCAACGACCGCCGCGAGCTGATTCGCGACGGCCGTACGCTTTGTCGAGCCTGTGCGGGCGAGGCTTACTACATGCGGTTGTGAATTCCTCAGCTGGCTAGGCCGGAGCTCACCAACGGAATCACCTCCTCTGAAAAGCGCTCCATCTCCTCCATCATCGGGCTCATCTGCATCAAGAATATCTCGACGCCCGCGTTGCGAAACTCGATTATGCGCTCTGCGATTTGCTCCGGCGTACCGGTCAATCCGGTTCGCAAACCGCGATTCGACACGCTGTAATCTCTCAATGACAGCTCGCGTTCGAGCTGGCTCTGCGTCGTGAAATCCTTGAAGCCGAAGTAACCCGCGGTGTCTTTCACGTCGCAGATGCGATCAACTTCTTTCTTCACTTCAGCGTCGCCGTTGCGGCAAATCACATAAGCCGCAATACCGTACACCATGGGCCCGAGTCCAAGCTCGCGACGGCGACCCTCCATCTCTTCAACCTTGGGCCTGACGTTCTCGGGCGGATCGCCGTGCATCAAGTAACCGTCGCAGTGGCGCGAGATCATTCGCTTGGCGTCTTCGCTCTCGCCCCCCGCGTAAAGCGTCGGCCAAGGCTTGCGAACCGGCTTCGGCTCAAGATGAGCCTTCTCAACCTTGTAATAGCGGCCCTCGTAGCTGAATTCTTCATCGGTCCACATGCCGCACATCACCTCGATGAACTCGCGCGTGCGCTCGTAGCGCTGATCGTGCGCGACCCAAGTGCCGCCGAACTCACGCATCTCTTGCTCCCACCAGGCTGACACGATGTTCAAGCTGAAGCGGCCGTTCGAGATGTGATCGATGTTCGCGGACATCTTGGCTACGACGGCGGGAAGCCGGAAGCCCGGCCGAATTGCGTTCATCAACTCTACTTTCTCAGTGACGGAAGCGATTGCGGCAGCGGTTGTCCAGCATTCGAGCACCGGCGCGGTCGCGCCTTTTATGTCGTTGAGGTTCAGCTCGGCTAGAAGCGAGATATCAAAGCCGATTTGCTCGGCCCGTTGCGCGAGCCGTTTGTTGTAGTCGAAGGTGGCCGCCATCGCTTCGTCATCGACGTTTCGCAGCCACCCGCCGAATATCGGCATCCAGAATCCGTAGCGAACTTTGTTCATTCTAACCTCTCCGCTGAAACGACGACGTCAACCCGAACACGCACCTTCGCAAATCCCGTTAGGGATGGAATGTTTATAGTAAGGCGGTCCGCTCGATACGCTAGCTCCGTAGGAGCGAAATGTTACGCATCGCTCGCCTGAAGCTCGCAACAGCACATTCCGCTCCTACGGAGCTCGCGGCAATCGCGAAATCGTCTACTATAAACATTCCACTCCTACGGAGTTCCGGCTTCTGCTAACACGCGCAATAATATTGCCGCTTCGAAAACAAACTCTCAATCATCTGAACAAACGGCTCGGGATCGTCTTGTGACAACACCGCATCAACGATCTCGCCTTCCGAATCTGCTCTGCCTGTTATCAAATCGAGCCAGTCCTGACGAGTGAGCGTCGCCTCGCCGACGCCGGCTCGCTCACGGCGCAAAGCAATGTAGTCTTTCAAGTATACCCACCGCAACCCGTCTCGTTGTCTTGGCGCAGCTTCGACGTCGCCGGAAACCGCATCCGCATACGCCAGCCACGGCAAGTCGATGCCAGCGCGAATCGGCAGGCCTATCCATTTCCAAACTCGCGTGTTTATATCGAGCAGCTTGAAGTCACGGGTCGGCTCATCATAGATGAACTCGACCTCGCTGATGCCGTGATAACCGAACTGCTTGAGTACATCGACCCCGCGCTCGACGATCTCTCCGATGTATCGCGAGTCGACGAGACAAGCCGTGCCGAAATCAGGCGGATACTGTTCGAGCTTGCGGCCGACGAATACGCCTTTCGCCTGACCATCTCGCCCGATGTAACTGCACAGCGAATAAAAGCTATCTAACCCGGCGCCGACGATTTCTTGCGCGAGCAGCGGATGATGCCCGGCTCGCTCGCACAATGCGAAGAACTCGTGGCGGTTTTCGGCCCTCAGAACTTTTTCGCCAAACTCGTTGGTGAACGCGCGTTGAAGCGCGGGTTTCACGATGCAGGGGTAAGTTATCTCGCTCGCGATTTCTTCGGGGCTTCGTTCGCCAACGTAGAACGTTAGCGGGATCGGTATCTGGCGCTGTTCGCATTTGCGATACAGCAAATTCTTGTCGAGGATTCGCTCAACAGTCTCGATGTCTGAGAATGGAAGTATGAAATACTGCTGAAGCTCGCTCGCGTGGCGAGCGACCGCAAATACCCACTCATCGAGGCAAGGAAACAGCACGGCCTTCTGCTTCAATGTCGCACCGATCTGCAGCAGCAGGTCAATGAATCCTCGCTCGTCATCGAGCGGATACGGGCAGCGGCCTGCAACCGTCGTGTAACGCGAATGCAAGCCGTAACCGTGTTCATCACGATCAAGCCCGATCACCGGCACGCCTCGCCTTCCAAGCGAGCGTGCGACCGCCAATCCGGTTATGTGGCAGTTGAACACAACCGCCGCGGCATGGTGCGATGGATTTATGCCCTTGCGAATGGCACTGAGCAACTCGCTCAACTCATCAATCATTGTTTCCCTACGAATACCAACCACGGGGAACACGGGGGACACTGGGATGAAAAAAGCGCCCAGTGTTCCCCGTGCTCCCCGTGGTTGACCCGTAGCGGATTATAGGTAATTCGGCATGCCTACACAATTGAAGGATCGGCGGGCTGTTTTCGAGGTCTTTTCTTGTCAGTCAGAGCCTTGGGGGACTTCTTCGTCACGCGAGAGCGCGTGCTCTTCGAAGATTTCGAACGTACTTTCCGGGCGTCTTCGGCGGTCTCGCCATTGGTCAGACCAGCGAGAATCTCCCGTTCTGCCAGGAACCAGTCTTCGGCCTCGCGGCCCGGTTCGCCGCCGCGTCGCTGATAAATCTCGTACGCTCTCACGGCAATCATATCGTGCACTTCAACAGACATCATTTTTCTAAGCCTCCTATGATCAGTCCAACACCTCGATCAATCACCAGAACGCATCTCGCGGGCGACCGCCGAATCGTCAATGATTGAACTGCTCGTATGCGAGTCGTGATGGGTGTGAGCGCCGCTTCCCACGCTCATGCCCGGACCAAAAACGTTATAGGCAACCTCGCCGTGAAGCGCGAGATCCAGACCGGCGATTTCTTCTTCCTGAGTGACACGCAGCGGCGTCACGAAGCCGACGAGTTTCAAAATAATGAAAGTGCCCGCGGCCGCGAGCGCCCAACCGGCAAGCACGCCGATAACTTGATTGATCAACTGCGGCGCGTTTCCGTGGATGAGTCCGTCGGCCCCCGCCGGGTTCACCGACTTGGTAGCGAATATTCCGGT
>DATFWM010000152.1:0-6604 GCA_035259295.1 Blastocatellia bacterium
GCTCGCGGCTTACGGCGTAAGGATAGATGCGCAACGTCTTGCTCTTGCGCCCGCGCAGCTCAGGATTCTGTATTTGACGCGCACCGTCTCTTCGCGCTGAACTAGCCTGTGTCCTATCAGCAGCCACAGGCTTTGTGATTCTGACCTCCCCACCCAAACGACGCTCGCGTATTTCAGTACTAGGCAGAAAACCTCGAAGCATTACGTCGACTGCCTCAGCGACGTCGCGATGGATGGCGAGGCGGTCCTTGTCTTGAATCTCGATGAGAACGTCGAATGTGGGCGGCGCCTTGCGCTCGAGCACCGTCTTTTGAGTGCCGCGCCGCCGAGCTTCCTCGTCAGAAAGAGTTACCGGCTGTATGCCGCCAACTAGATCGGACAGCGTCGGGTTGACCAGCAGGTTTTCCAGCGTGTTGCCGTGGACGGTTGCGATGAGCTGGACGCCTCGTTCGGCAATCGTCCGCGCGGCGAGCGCCTCCTGGGCCGTACCGATCTCGTCGATGACGATCACTTCGGGCATGTGGTTCTCGACCGCTTCAATCATCACGGCGTGCTGATGCTCGGGCTCAGGCACTTGCATTCGCCGCGCGCGTCCGATTCCGGGATGAGGCACGTCGCCATCCCCTGCGATTTCGTTTGATGTATCGACTACGATCACTCGTTTCTCGAGATCGTCGGCGAGCACTCGTGCGGCCTCGCGCAGCAGCGTGGTTTTTCCAACTCCCGGCTTGCCCATCAACAGAATGCTTTTGCCGGATTCCACGATGTCTCTGATGATGTCAACCGTTCCGTAAATCGCGCGTCCAACGCGACACGTGAGACCAACGATCTGTCCGAGTCGGTTGCGCATCGCGGATATCCGATGAAGCGTGCGCTCAATGCCGGCGCGGTTATCGCGCGTGAACTGGCCGACTCGGCTAGCGACGTATTGAATGTCCTCGAGAGTAACCAAAGACTCGTTGAGATACAGAGCGAGTCCGGGATACCGAGCTTCCGGTTGCCGGCCAAGATCAAGCACGACTTCGATCAGCGATTCCATGTTGCCGCCCCGCGCGAGCGCGTCTTGAATCAGTGGCGGGAGAACCGCCAGAAGAAGATCGAGATTGTCAGTTGAGACGTACTCGTTTTCGGTGATTGCGGTGACCATTCAGGCTCTTAAGGATCGATGGTGGCGTCCTCGATAAGTCTACAAGAAACGATGGCATGACACTAGACTGACTGTCTGCTCAAGATAAGAGGACCTATCGCGGAATATAGATTGCCTCATCAACGGCCGCTTTAAATCTGCGCCCTCAACGGTCCCCGTCGATAACTCACGCTCCGAGCAATTGTAAGCGGACGAAGCCGCTTGCACAGCGGCATTCTCTGCACACAAGTCGCGCAAAGTGTGAGTAAGCAACTGCCATATTCTGTAACTATATGTTGCGATCAAATCCAGCCAGCAGGCGTCAGCACGGATTCACGATGATAGAAATCGCGGTGGTTTTGCTGATCATCGCGGTAGTCGTTGCGTTTGTCGTGCCCCAAGTGCTCGCTCACATGCGAATGTATCGACTGGGAATGGGAGGCCGCGATCTGGCAACAGCACTTCAACGCGCCAGGTACGTCGCGACTTCCAACAACACACGGGCTGGAATACTCGTCACTGAGCTGCAACACGTCGACATCGAGCAATACGACCCGGAAGGCAAGGCCGAGCCGCAAGTGAAAGGCGCTGTCCATCTGCCGCAAGGCGTGACCGTCGACTCCGAGGCTCCCAAACAAATCGACTTCGATGGGAGAGGCGTCATTACTCCGATGCCCGCAGATAGTCCGTCTATTCGACTCAACGGTGCTAACGGGTACTACCTGTTCGTGACGGTTTCGCCTACCGGCCAGGTAACAGTGTCGGATGCGAGGCGAGACGATCAGAGTTAACGAGATCAAAATGAAATTAGATAGCCAACACAACGAAGCGGGCTTCACGATGATTGAAGCAGTCATCGCGATGCTGGTCACAGTCGTGGGACTTGTCAGCATAGCCGGCATGTTCACAATGGCAATGAAAACCAACGCAAGCTCGCGCAACTTTACGACAGCTACAACGTTCGCGCAGGACAAGCTCGAGATCCTTGGCGCGATTTCCTTTCAGCGGCTGGTCGATCCGTCGAGGATGATCGGCAATCCTAACAGCCGCGGCGCCGACGACGCTTACATAGTCGGTAGTCTTGAATACGATGCCTCGGGCGCAGATGGCTCTTTCTATTTTGACAAGATTATTGTGGCTGGCCGCGATGATGTTGAACCCGAAGGAACGGTGACTGTGGTCAGCCCGGGCGGAGTCGCCGAAACGCGCAGGCCCGACGGCACGATCGTCAAAGGCAATCCGTTTGGTGACGACCGAGTAACCTATTCGCGTCGGTGGGTGATTATGTCCAGCAGCGAATCGAATCCGGCGGATCGAAGATTGACTATTGCCGTGCGGGTGAAGAGTGAGAACCCGCCTGCCGGCAAAACGCCGGAGCTGGTCGATCTGTACACGGTGATGACCAATCAATAGCGGAAGGAAGTCAATGAAAACAAAAGTACGACCCATAGCCGCGCGCGCAGACGATCACCAGCAGGGCTTCACGATGACCGAGCTGATGATCGCGATGGCAGTTTTCATGTTGATCGCCGGTGGGGTCTTCGCTTTGCTCGGCAAGAGCCAGACCATCTTTCGCACTGAACAAGGCGTGTCGGAGATGGACCAGAATGCGCGGTTGTTGATGGACTTTTTGACGCGCGACATCCAGCAATCAAAAGAGAATGCCCTTGGCCTCGGTCCCAGGTTTCGCTCGATCTACTCTTACGACGGCCCCGAAGGCAAAACGGATGAGGTAACAATAGTCTCATCTGATACTCAATCTAAATTACCGGTGGCGGCTCTGCCGTTGATTCCAGCGTGGACAAGAGACTTCTCGGTAGGAGAGCACTACGTGGAGCTTCTTCCGTTCGGAGCCTCCCGCGTAGAGCCGCTTGCGGTAATCAATGCTCTTACGCCCGATGAAGAATTTGTTGTAAGTGCGCCGCGCGCTGATGGTTCGGTCCAGTTCGACTTTATCAAAGTGAAAGCTGCTCAGTTGAGCCGGGCCGGCGCGATTGGCGTCACCTTCGAGCCTGTCGAGCCTCGAGGCGTTCAACCTGAGGTTCCGTTCGGGCAGATCTATGAGAACGGATCATTCTCGATGCGACCCGCAACGATTAAACGCTACTTCGTCGACAAAAGCGATCACGAGCATCCGACGTTTTCGCTTTCGGTGAACGATGGTCCGCCGCTTCCCATCGCGCGCAACGTGGTGGCGTTTCAACTTCGCTATCTGGAAGTGAGAGACGGCGAAGTCGACGGCCATTGGGTCAAACAACAGAGCATCTCGCGACAGTACAAGACGACAGCGGTTGAGGTCACGATGACGGCGCGCACCGAGATCAAGACCGATCAGCAAGCGGAGCGCCTGGTCACGCTCGCAAGCGTCATTCGTCCTCGACTGGTTCCAGGAGGCGCATTCGGATCATCTCCGGGCGGTGGCGGCCCTGGCTCGCCCGGCGTTCCCGGTGATGGCGGCGGTGCCGGAGGTGGTGGCGGAACCGGAGGCGGCAGCGGAGACGGTGGCGGAGACGGCACGGGAGGCGGTCCAGGCGGCGGCTACCCGGGCAGTTGGGGACCGGACGGCGGAGGCAGGTCGGGCTTTGGTCAAGGCGGGGACGGCTCCGGCGACTGGGGTCGCGGCGGCTACAACCACGAGACTAGACGAATCGGCAAGCTTCCGCGATTGGGCGAGCGATTGAACCAGCGGTAACGAGTTTTCCAGAGGCCATGATGAAGAGAGTAAATCATTGTAAGGCTAACGAGCGGGGAATGGCGTTGCTTGGCGTGATGTTGATTATGTCGTTGATGCTGATGCTCGCGCTGGCTGTGACCTTCACCGCGCTTTCCGACAAGCACATCACTTCGAACTTCAAGAACCTGACCAGCGGCTTCTACGCGGCGGAAGCCGGCGTCAACAACCTTCACCGGCTGCTGCGAAACGAAAGGTTCGTGATGGCTTCGCTTCCCGATCCGCCGCGCGTGACGCCAGGTCAGGCGACGCTCAACCCGAGCGACTTTATCAGAGCCGCCGAGCAGGCCTTCAACACGACCGAGACGTTTCCTAACAACTCCGCGTATCGAACCGCCATCAAGATAAAAGACATTCAAGTTCCTTATCCAGCGGGTGACATCGACCCTGCTCACGCGTCCAATCGCGTGAAGCTGATCAGTCCACTCTATCCGAGGCTTGGACAAGTCGAGCCTTACTCAGTGAGCTATCAACTCCAGTCCGTTGGCGAAGGAATCTCGGGTTTGAACGGCTCGGTAACACTCGTCGAGGAAGGCGTGCTCAATTTCAAGCTGCTCGTCAGAGCTGATGGCGGCGGCCTGCGCGTCGGCAGCTTCGCCGAGTTCGCTTTGTTTCTCGATCACTTCGATCCTTACAACCCCGAAGGTCCGTTCATCTATCAAGGCCTCGGCCCAGGCGACAGGTTTGCGGGGCGCGTGCACACGAATGAACGCTTTGGATTCTGGACCGTTGCCGACGGCTCCGACCCCCCTGGCTTTCGCGGTTACGTAACGCAGGCGTACAGAACGACGAGTTACTATCGTTACGGAGCGGGAGCGCCACCTCCTCCGGTTGACGCCGATTCGGATGTTGTGGGCGGAGTGCTGGTCGCTCCGAGATTTCTGGCTGGATTTGACCGTGGGGTTGAACCTATCCCGCCAACCGGAAACGCATTCGATCAAGCGCGTGCGGTGCTCGACGGCGGTTACGCGTTAGGGGCGGGTCCACCGACCGACGGCGAGTTGCACAGCGCTCTTCGGCTCGCGAGCGATCTGAACAGTTCGCTGCCGGATCCGAAAGATCCCAGTTCGACCACTCCCACGCTCGAGCCTGGAGTTTATCTTCCGTCCGACGGCGAAACTTTTTCCGGCAGCGGTATCTACGTGATGGGGAGCGTCGACGAACTAGTATTAAGCGCGGATCCCTCTGGTAATCGAGAGATCATCAAGATCACGCAAGACGGTCATACAACCACCATCGTCATCGACATAGACGCGGGCACCACAACGGTAGACGCTGGCAACGGCACTCGCACGTTGAGAGGAATTCCCAAGGACCGCTCGATTGTAGAGAAAGGAAATCGCTCGGCTGCGTCGCTGTATGTGCGCGGCGACGTTGCGTCGCTGCACGGACCCGGTCGCGACGGGAAGGGCCAACCGATCCCGGCGATCGATTCGGACTTTGCGATAACGATTACCGCAGGCGGCTATGCCACCGGCAGCCGGCGCTATCCGGTTCAGGGCGGGAGCATCACGCTGACGGGTGATCTCACTTATGAGACTCCGGTGGCCGATCCGGCAGGCAATCCGATCAACCCTGACGCGAAGAACGTCTTGGGCATTTACGCATCGGGTGGCAACATCAACATCCCAAGCGACGGCCGCGCGCCTGACAATCTAACGGTGCATGGTTCGATGGCGGCGTTCGAGCTAAAAGACGAGAGCGGAAATCCGGTTACCGGCGCCAACGGCAGGCCGTTCGGCGGGCGCATTCGTTCAGACGTGCTCGATTATCTAGGGAAGCCTTTCAGAGGGAACTTCAATCTTGTGGGCGGAATGCAATCGACGAACTACGACAACCTGGGAGTCTACGACGGACAGTTCCACGGCTATATGTACAAAGGCAAATGGGACCCGCGTTACGACAACGGTCAATCACCGCCGTTCTATCCCGGCTACGTCGTCGACACCGGAGGTCCGACCGGCGCGCCTACCGTAAGGGCACAAACCAATAATCCGATCGTGCTGTCGTACAAACGAGTTTATTACGGGGCTGCCCAGTCGCCAATCGCTCACTGATCGGCGCACGAATAAAATCGTCGCTGCGCGATAAGGCGTCTTCTCCTCATTAACACCTCGGGATGATGAAAAGCCCCACCTCAGCCCTGTAGGGCGCAAGATGGTAGCCCAGGGCATGCGCAGCGCAGCCCTGGGTACGGACGCAACGTCGACCCAAGCCCCGTAGGGGCGGCGGACCGTCACAAGTTGTTCTATCGCCCCTCCGGGCTCGAAGAAATGGTGGCTTTCTAACCCAGGGCTCTACCTTCCTTCGCCCCTCCGGGGCTCGAAGAGATCATCGCTGGCCAACCCAGGCCTCAATCGTCCGAATCGCTCTTTCGCTCGATCAGGTATCCAGATTCTTAACATCAAGCGCATTGTCCTCGATGAACTTTCTGCGAGGCGTTGCGTTATCGAAGGCCTTCGCTCGATGAAAGTTCTTAGTGAGTCAAGTATATCTTTACTCAAATTAGCAACGTCAATTTCGAGCTTACTGGTGCAAAGCAAAGACGAGGATCTCCTCACTTGTCCCTGTTTCTTTGTGCCATGACTTCTTCATCGGTAGCCGCTAACCACAGCTTCACCGTATTATCTGAACTCCCGCTGGCCAGCATCTTGCCGTCGGACGAAAACGCTACCGACCAAACAGAGTCCGCGTGCCCCTTGAGCGTCGCCACTTCCTGCCCGCTCCACGCGCCCCACAGGATCACC